>CAZYDZ010000048.1:0-13131 GCA_964646535.1 uncultured Opitutaceae bacterium | reverse complement strand
GGGGGCCAAAAACATTCCCCGCGTGACATCCTCCAATACCGTGATGTGATCGTGAAGGCCTTCTGTGGTCTCGTTCAATGGACACCAGCCGATAATGGCGGGGTGTGAATAGTCGCGCTCCAGCACTTCCAGCCATTGTGTGATATAGGAGGGGTCGGGTTGCTGATTGTATCCCCAGGGGCCACCCTGATTACAGCCCCAATCGCCGAACTCACCCCAAACCAGATAACCGAGCCGATCGGCGTGATAAAGGAAACGCTCCTCAAACACCTTCTGGTGCAAGCGGGCGCCGTTAAATCCCGCAGCCAGACTCAGCTCGATATCACGAACCAGGGCCTCCTCACTGGGTGCGGTCATAATCCCATCGGGATAATATCCCTGATCGAGAACCAATCGTTGAAATATTTTTCGTCCATTGATGAGGATGGCTCTTCCTTCGACGGCGACGCTGCGCAGTCCTGCGTAACTTTCCACGCGGTCGAGGATTTGTCCATCCGCGTCCATCAACTCAATATGTAACTGGTACAGGTGAGGATCTTCCGGTTGCCAGAGACGGCAGCGGGATTCTTCGATCGGGAGTTCCAGTGTCGGAGCAAATCCGTGATCCACACTCACCTGACTTTCACTGACCACGCCCTGGCTATCCACTAAACGCGCCCGAATCGACTGTCCATTGCGTTTGCGGTAAATTGGCTGTTCCAGCACGATGACACTGCGTTCCAGATCGGGTGTAATCCGCGGGCGGCGGAGGGCGCTATCGGGAACTGGTTCCAGCCAGACTGTTTGCCAGATGCCCGTCGTACGGGTGTAGAAGCAACTATAATTCTGGTAGAGGCGGCTTTGTTTGCCACTGGCTTGTGGTTTGTGGCGGACAAATGAGTCGCGTGCGCGCACGACAATCTCAATTTCCTTACCCGCAGATACATTTTCAATCTCACTAATATCCAGGGAAAACGAACTGAACCCTCCGCGGTGTCGTCCCGCGGACACACCATTAACCCATACCGTGGCGTCATAATCCACTGCCTGAAAGTGCAACAATACCCGCTTGTTCTTCCAGTCTGCCGGGAGCACAACCCATTTACGATACCAGACCGCATGGAGAAAATCCGTGTTGCCAATACCCGAAAGCGTGGACTCGGGACAAAAGGGAACCGTGATGGCCTGTTGCAACGGACGTTGCAGCAAACCACGCTCGAGACCACTGTCACCTGCATCTATTTCAAACTCCCATTGACCGTTCAGACAAAGCCAGTCTTTGCGTACAAATTGTGGGCGCGGGTATTCACCGCGGGGGATGGACGAGTTGTTGTTTGACATCATACGATTCGTGATTTCAAAAGTATATTGTATGGCATCCCTTAAAAACATGGGTGAAACCCTACCTCGCCTTTGTGAAATCCAACAGATCGGCAAACGAACCGTCGAATACCTGATTTATCCTGAGAGCTGCCTGGTGTTAAAACAAAACGGCATCCATTTGGCGGGTATCTCGCATGCGACATCTGAATTTCAATTCGTGCGCCACAACTGGCCGCATGGTCAAATCCTGGTCTGTTTTCGCGGCGAGGGGAAGGTGCTGGTGGATGGTCAGTGGAAGTCTTGTCAAGCGGGCCAGGCTTATGTGACCCCACCAGGAGTCCCGCACGCTTACCATGCCACAGAACATTGGGAAGTCGGCTGGATTACTTATCAGAAAGAACGTTTGGGGCGCAGCGTTTCCATGATCGAAAAACCGATGCTGGTGGAAGTGAATCCTATGCCATTGGAGCACGTCCTGCGGGGATTACATCAGGAAATTTCCCTGTTACACGAGCCCGTGATACTGGAGCATTGGGAAGAGCTGCTCTGTCGGACCGGAGAGCGCATTCTCGACCTATGGCGCACCTCTCGGCTGTGGCGACTATGGCAACGGGTGCAGGAAGATTTAAGCTATCCATGGAAACTGGAGGATCTGGCCCGCATTGCGGGGCTGCACAGTGAGCAGTTGCGCCGTGTCTGTAAGCACGAAATGGGCTTGAGCCCAATGCAGCAGGTGACGCGACTGCGCATGCAACACGCAGTCTCAGTGATTAGCGCAGGATATAAAGTGGAATATGTCGCAGAACTGGTCGGGTATGAAAACCCATTTGCGTTTTCCACCGCCTTTCGCCGCCATTGTGGCCTGCCTCCTTCTTCTTTTCGTTAGAGGAAACGGGGACTCTCATGAAGGCACTGTACACTCGGAGATCAGAACCTATCTGTTGTGTCCGATTTCCTCTGTGTCCCTTGTGTCTTAGGGAGAGGATAATTTATTAGTGCTTTCGGTTGCCTCAGGCGGGCGAATTTCTCATTTTTTGACGGGCATGAAACTTTCTTCTACATCGGCGTTGGTGCTGCTTTGGGCGGGACGGGAGCATTTATCGGGAAATCTGGCCAAGGCCTGGCTGGATACACTCAATCTGGACGAGGGGCGTTCGTTGTTTGCAGCGTGCAACGAGATTTGTCCTTACTATGCGGAGGTCATTTGCAACCGGAAGTATGGCGTCCGAATGTTCATTGCGGAAACACTCACCGCGGGAAAGGTGACGCAGGTGGTTATTGCGGGGGCAGGATTGGATCCGTTGGGGATCGATTTGGCAGAGACTTATCCCGAGGTTCGGATATTTGAGGTAGATCGGGACAATATGGAGGCCAAGAAACATGTCTATGCGGAATTGCACCACGGGGTTGTAAACAATCACCCAACCTTTGTGACAGCCGATCTGGCAGACGCTGCCACCACACGCAAGGCTCTGCGCGCACAGGGCTGGAACCCTGAAACGTCCACGGTATTGGTGTTGGAGGGAATCAGTTATTACCTTGCCGCAGAATCGCTACAAAATCTGGTACGCACCCTGCATCCGCACCGAATCGTCTGCGAATACCTCAAACCCGAAGAACAGATTGCTGCAGATCGGGTCATGATCCCGCAACAGGTATTTGATTTGATCGCACGTCAGTGCGAGCTTCCCGAGATACGGCGCTACGATGCGGCCGCTCTTGGGCAACTGCTGGATGGAATGTGCGTCATGCAACGCATGAGCATGTCCGCTCTGGAGAAGGCGCGCACCGCGAAAAGTCGTTATTTCCCTGCCGAGGAAAGCGGTTGGATCGAAGTGAGCCTACTGGGATTTTAGCCTGGCCGCGGTATAAAGCCGCTCCTACAAGGCGTTCACAGGAGTGATTCCGCAATCATTTCACGAACTGACCCATATCATCCCCTCTCTTAACCGGAAGGATACCAGTGCTTTTTCAACCAGAAAGCAACGTGTACCATTGCCAGCAGAACAGGTACCTGCACTTATGGCCCGATGACGGTAGTAAATGCAATTGGGGAAGCGATCCCGAACGCTGCGATTGCAACTGCAATAGCTAACTCGAAATTATTACTGGCTGCAGTAAAGGCGGAAGCGGTATTTTTCTCGTAGCTGGCGCCAATCCATTTACCCAATACAAAGCTGATTCCAAACATCAGCACAAAATAAAGCGAGAGCGGCAGGGCAATCCGCAATACATCCAGAGGAATCTGTAATACCATGCTTCCCTTGAGTGTGAACATGGCCAATATGGTTCCAAGTAACGCAAGCAGAGTAATCGGGTTGATGCACGGCAAAAAAATCTCTTCGTACCAATCCACACCTTTCTTCCGAATCACCATTTTACGCGTAAAATATCCCAATAGAAAAGGAATCCCCAGGTATATTGCCACGCTCTTCGCAATCGTCGCGAACCCAATGTCCAGCCCTGTGCCTGCAAGCCCCAGACAGTCAGGGAGCAGCTTCATGAAGAACCATGCATAAAAGCTGAAAAAAAACAGTTGGAAAATACTGTTAAACGCGACCAGCGCAGCGGCGTATTGGTTATCTCCACAGGCAAGCTGATTCCAAACGATGACCATCGCGATACATCTCGCCAGTCCGATCAAAATCAAGCCGGACATATACTCGGGATAGTCATGGAGAAACAGAGCAGCCAGGGCAAACATCAGGAACGGTCCAATCAGCCAATTCTGCACCAGCGAAAGCAACAGAATTTTCCAGTCCTGAAATACCAAAGGAAGTTTTTCATATTGTACCCTTGCCAGCGGCGGGTACATCATCAGAACCAATCCTGCGGCAATGGGAATATTTGTGCCTCCTATGGATAGACTGTGAAGCCAATCCGGCGCCGTGGGCACGAGTGTGCCAATCACAATTCCCGCAACCATCGCCATAAGAATCCAGATAGACAAATAGCGATCCAGAAAGGACAATTTACGAGGGCTGGTAATCATAATAATTCCTGCTCTATTCGTTGCTTGAGCATCTGAAACACATTTTCAAATGCCGCTTCAATCTCCCCACGGGAGTCCATTGCGGCGGCAGGATCAGGGATACTCCAGTGGAGACGCCTGGTGTTGGATTGAAATAAGGGACATGCTTCTCCCGCAGCCTGGTCACATACGGTAAGAATCAAGTCAAATGTTTTTCCGAAAAACTCTTCCCATGATTTGCTGCGAACCTGTCCAACAGGGATCTGATGCTTTTTCAGTGTGGCAATGGCCATTGGGTGAACTTGTCCGGTTGGCCGGCTTCCTGCGCTGAACGCATTCCATTTCCCGTCGGAGAGGTGTTGAATCAGAGCCTCTGCCAATATGGATCGGCATGAATTGCCTGTGCAGAGTACCAGAATCGTTGCGGTATTCATCATTCTTGACAGAACCTAAGCGGGGGTATTGCGGAGGAAAAGGAAGTGTCGGAACGACACAGGTTGGTATCTGACCCTGTGCGGGAATGCTCCATCGAACAACAGTGTTCCAACATATAGTTCAGCAATTGGTTCGTGAACTCCAGGTTGGCGATATAACGAATCGATCGTCCTTTACGCTGCGCGATGACCAAATTCGCATGACGCATCTGGTTCAAATGAAAGGAGAGCGTGTTGGCCGGAATCCCCAGGTGCTTGCTAAGCTTTCCGGCTGGCATCCCATCGCGACCATGTTTCACCAATACGCGAAATCCCTCCAAACGCGTTTCCTGGGAAAGTGCGTCAAAGGCTGCAACAGCTTCTTTTATTTCCATATATCCAGAAATATGGAAATATATGGATTGAAGGTCAATTTTTTATTTTCACTCAGATAAAAATCCCGGTGTCCCTGTGATTCGCCTGTAGTGTTCAGCACGGATCGCATCGTTGCTTGTTTGGGCTTCGCGCGCGCCCTTTTCCCTTTGGGAAAATCTGTGTTCAATTGGGGATTGCGGCTATTCAACCAGCACTCATACTTGATATACGAAAACGCCACGAATTTCTAATCGCATAATCCCGTGATCCAGCATGTGACTCATGTTTACTCTGATCTGGCAACATTGCAGGCAGAGATTTTGACAGGGACAGTTGCCCGTGCCGCAGCAGGCTCCCGGTCATTATTGGTCCAGATTTACTGTGCAGAGGCGAATCAAACGCATATCCGAGCCATCACTTCGCTTATTGCCGACAGTCTGCCGAGGGCCGCAGTGGTCGGGGCAACTACTGTTGGAGAAATTGCACATGGACGACTGTTGACCAGTCAAACGGTGATTGGCTTTACCTTCTTTGCCTCATCCCATGTTCATGTCATTGCAATGCCCTGCAATGGTGGAGACGAACGGGATATCGGCGACACACTGGGGCGTCGTATTCGTCACGACTCTCCTGATATTGTCGGCGTATTATTACTTGCGACTCCCTTGAGCATGGATGCGGAGGCATTGCTCCAGGGCATGGGGCCCTATTTGGGCGGTTGCCCCGTTTTCGGTGGTGGAGCAGGAGATTATGCGGCAATGACCCATTCCCTGGTGTTCTCGGATCTCGCATTGTTCGACAAAGGTGCGATAGCTGTTGTTTTTTCAGGCAGCGAGCTGCGCATTGAGTCGAAATCCTATCTGGGCTGGCGACCATTGAGTCGCTCCATGAGAGTGACGAAAGTCGACGGGCTGCATGTCCAACACATTGATGATAAGCCCGCCTTTGATGTCTATCGGCACTACCTCAACATCCCCAACGATGACCAATTCTTTCTCAACGCCCTGGAGTTTCCATTTCTTCTGGAACGCGACGGAGGACTGGTGGCCCGTGTTCCTGTCGCTACCGATAAAGATGGCGTATTGCGGTTCGTAGCCGACATTCGGGAAGGAGAGACTTTTCGCATCGGTTACGGAGATATGGACCTAATCATCAAGGACTCCGAGGATATCAACCGCACCATGGCGCAATTTTCTCCCCAGGTCATCTTTCTCTACACTTGTGGCTGTCGCCGCTTCCTGATGCAGGAAGACGTGGAATTGGAAACCCTTCCGTTCGAGGCTCTGGCACCCTCCTTCGGATTCTATACCTACGGGGAATTTTTCGGTTCATCTCCCCCGACCCTGCTAAATTCGACCATGGTGGCCGTAAGCCTTCGAGAAGGGGCAGAGCCCCTGCGAGAGTCGGTTGAACCCCGAAGTATCCACGATGCTCAATCCCAACATCGCGACCCTTATACCAACAAACACGTACGGGTTATATCCCGTCTGTTACGCTTTATCAGCGCCGTGACCTCGGAACTAGAGGCTTCCAATCGAGAAGTAACCAAGTTGTCGATTACGGATCGACTGACCCAATTGGTCAATCGCACTTATTTGGAACAGGCTCTCGATGAATGGATCCATCTCGCAACCGAGCATGGAACACCGTTTGCCGTCATCCTGCTTGATATGGATCACTTCAAGCAGATCAACGACACTCATGGCCATCTGGTTGGCGATGATGTGCTGGTGCGTATGGCACATGTATTAACCGCCAACGCGCGCAATGTGGATATTGTGGGTCGATGGGGAGGCGAAGAGTTTCTAATGATTACGCCGAACATCAGCATGGACGAGGCGAGGCAGCTTGCGGAAAAATTGCGGTTGGCTATCGAGAGCTTTGAACTCCCCGTCGTTGGCCGTATGACAAGCAGCTTCGGGGTCGCCGAATACACCCCTGGCGATGACTCCAGCAAGCTTATTGCACGAGCTGATACAGCCCTTTATGCGGCCAAAAAGGCAGGGCGTAATCGGGTGGAAATTGGCTGCATCCGTTAACCGCCTAACCATCGAAGCGAATATGAAAACTCCCTTTGCACATATCATGCTGTATAACAGGGCGACTGATGTTGCCCCAATGCATGTTGGGATATGCCCATTCTTTGAGTAATCGCAGGAGTATCCGATCCGATTGATCCTGTTCCACTCGTACTGCAATATCCGCGTCAGCATCAACGATCACCCGTTTGTTGCCATCCGCTGTCGCAAGCTCAAAATATCGAACATTTTCGTGTAAAGAACGGGCGGCAGCAGTAAAATGATAGCCATAATACCCGGAGTTTATATCGAACAAGTAATCATTGGATGTATCATCCCACCAGTTTCCCACAGGTTTCTCCCGATAGCCTGTTGTCCTGGATGCCCGTAAAAGCATGGATCCCCGGGATCGTCCTGGATGGTCATCGGGATACGCACTCCAGTAGCCATCGGACAGCCAGCTTTTCGAGGCAAATTCTGCAGACAAGGCCAGAACCAGGCCGATTTCACGCACCACCAGTTGAGGCCAGCATGGGATCTGGTAACTCATTTGTATTTCCCCGTTTTCGAGTATCAACATGACGATTCTTAACGGATGATCCTCTCCCACCATCCCTTCGAGGCATACGCGCACACCATCACGGCTCTCCTCGCAACGCCAATGACCCAGCCGCCACCCTGTTGCCAGTTCACGGTATACAGAAACCGTATTGCCTTCCGCGGCATCTGCGGCCCGATATGTCAGCCATGGACCTTCGCAGCGGTAGCGCTTACCGCCGATCTCCACGGCGCTCAGCATTCCTGTATCGGAACGGAAATAAAATGAACCGACAAACCCATGCAATCCTCTCTCTGTAGCAGTTTCCCGCCATACAAAAGAAGCTCCCGCATGCGCAGCGACGAACGGACGGCATGGGACAGTTTTTGCCACATCAAAGAGGCGCTCCTTGTCAACCATCTGACCCGTCACAGAAAAAACCTCCAGATCCCAGGCTTCCGCCTGTGAAATATTATGTATTGGTAAACACAATACACTTTCTGAATGAGGCTCGATTGATGGCAATGGATATTGAAATGATTTTTCACCACAGGTCAGACGAACTGAAAAACCATGAAGATTCAGATGGTCATGACGGTTTTCCAGAGGTATCACCACCTCGGCATTCGTAGCATCCACCCGCGCCTCTCGCGAACGAATACGAACAGGAGAATAAGCTTTTTGAATATGCCAGAATTCAGGTTTTTTCCGTCGCCACACATCCAGAAATCCCCATTCCCCATATCCGACACTCAGCCCGGGGAAAGCAGGCCCTTCTTCCGCCACTCCCCACCAATCCCCTCGTCCCGGCAACTCTTCAGGCAAGGCAAACGTTTCATCAATCATAGACCAGATGGCGCCTCCGAGAGCGCCTGGCTCCGCCATTACCGCCTGCCACATCCGATCTATTGATATCGCCCAGGAATTCCTGGTATTCGGATCTTCACGGAGATCTTGCCTGGGATAACAGGCAATGTGTGCCCATTCATCAAACAAGGTCGGATATCCAGTTACCTTCCAGTTTTCAGATTGAAATCCTCCGAAATTGTCGGCCCATCCATTTGCTTGTGCATCCGGATAATGAATACTGGCAATGTCATAAGCACGTTGTCCGTGCGGTACGGTTCCAGGATAACTGAAAAGAACAGGACGCGACGGATCTGTTGCCTTCAGGTAATCGTAGCTTTCCTGTATGTTCTCGTTATAACGGCTTTCATTGCCAATCGACCAGAGCAGAACGGATGGATGATTCCTGGCATTGCGTTCCATGGCCCGCACCTGCTCCAGGATTTGCTCCCGAAACTCAGGCCCTGACTGCGGAAGCCGGTTGTCTGACGGCATTCGATACGTATGGATGAAACATAATGCGGTCTCCACTTCCACATAGAGCCCATATTGATCACAGAGCCTGAGGAAATTTTTTGTCGGTGGATAATGCGAAGTTCGGATAAAATTGAGATTTGCCTCTTTTGCCAACTGTACATCCAGTAACTCGTATTCATTCGTGGATACACGACCAAGCAAAGGATGCATATCGTGTCGGCAAACGCCACGCAGTTTAATGGCTTTTCCATTTACCAACAGACGCTCCCCTGCTATCTCAATCTTACGAATCCCCACACGCTCCCTGAATTCCTGAATCACTCGTTTACCGACAATCACTTTCACGTCCAACGTGTACAAACGAGGTTGTTCCGCAGTCCACAAAAATGGCCTGGATAACGAAATTCCGCAATGGACATCCGACTCTCCCGCGGCAACAAGGACTGGTTTTGCAGAATGAGGAGTTCCCTCCGGATCTGCTAAAAGAACCTGCAACTCCATAGCAGCGGAAGATTCCAGACGGAAACTCAACTGAACATCCGCGACTTCATTCAGATCATCGATATGAGTGACTATCTTCCAGTCATCGACTCGCTGTAATGGCTCCGCACGCAGATACACATCGCGGAGTAATCCCGCTATCGAATGTTTGGCATAACCACTCCCGTAGGATACATCATTGCGTCGATCGATGATTTCCACCACCAGCTCAAAGGATTTTCCCGCAATGACATCTTCCGTGAGATCGACCGCCCAACAGGTGAATCCCCCCGCATGATTCCCCACCTCGCAACCATTGACAAACACACGGGCATTACTGTACGCACCAGTAAAGCAGAGGAGGATACGACATTCTGCGAAATCCACAGGAACATCCACTTTTTTGTAATAACAGAATGGCCGTTCGGGCTTCGCAGGCACTCCCTGCATCAGCACTTCTCCAGGCACTTCAACTGAATACGAATGCCGACAATCCATCGGCCCTCGCAAAAGATTGTCCGCAGACTCCAGAAACACAGTCCACTTGCCCATCAAGGATACAATCGCCTGACGAACACCAGCCATCTGGTATTCCGAAAATTCGGTAAAATGAATACTCCCTGCATTACAAGAAGTGGTTTGTACATCATGGTTATGCCTCTCTGTTTTACTCACATCCGAAATCTTACTCTTCACACCCCATGTGCGGAATGGACTTTATGGCAAAAAGCATGGATAATCTGGTATTGTTGATCTCGACAGGAAGTGGAATCGATCCGCAGAGTAGCCTGATCCGAATGTCGCTAGCTTAAGGAGGTAATCGCTGATTTTCCCTGTAGGAGGGGGCTTTATGCCCCGACCAAATGGGTGTGGTTTTGTGTCGGGGCATAAAGCCCCTCCTACAGTGCGCCGATGCGGATAAGGCAAGGTTCCCGACAGTTTGGGGAGCTGACCGGGAATGACGAACAGACAATAGAGCGTCGACCCTCGCTTTGCCTTGATCGTCCTTTCTGAAATCGCAGATCGTTCTCTGTCCACTTCCGCAAACGATACCGGAACCTCCATTAGGATCATTGGCGTACAACTAAGACTCTTTGCCCGCTGGGTGGAAACGCGCAAGGAAGCAGACTCCGACCCAACAGAATTCCCCAATATACACGTAAAGGCCCTATCCGTTATGGATCTACTCGATGATGCCTTTACGGCTCTGGATCAGTCTCTTGAGAAAATATCCATAAGCACTCACCGAGAACGCCTGCAACAAATTGCCATGGGGAAGGAAGGTTAACCCCTTCAAAAAAATACGTCCTATCCGCCATCAATAAAGCCTATTGACACAACGCATAAGAGTATCTAATTATTGCAGGTAATGACTGGACAAAGGTACCTCGCCGCGTATCGCGTGGAGAACATACTTGTTTATGCTCTTCTGAAACGTATCCCCCTGCTGATGTCTGGCTTTCTTGCAGTGCTCATGATCGGCACGACAGCTTGGGGACAAACCAACACCTACACCTACCGTTTTCAAGATCCTGGCACAACCGGTATAGCCGTACAGTTACGCTACGACGTTGCTCCCGACGTGAATGCACAGGCTCTTTTCACGGGGAGTAGTTCCGAGCAATGGAAACAACTACTGGAATCAGGTTATATTGTCGGCACAGGAACCAACCTCGTTCGAGGGCAGGATGTCAGTGAGGATTACCACCTCAACTGGATCAATCCAGAAGTATCCGACAGGAATTACTACGATAATTGGTGGATCTCAGGAGAGAACTTATACGTTTCCTCCGCAGGCTATCCCCGGGTACTGGCAAACCAAGGGCCACACGCCGGGGCCAGTGTCATCGCCAACCCAAATCTTCTCGCAATGGGAGACGACAACTATCTCTTCTGGGATGACGATGACACCATCAGCGTATACAACTACCCAGGAGGTACACTGGAGACCAACTATAGCTGGACGACATTCAGCACCGGATACTGGAATGGAGAAAGCCTTAAATCCAAACTAAACCTGCTGATCGGCTACGAAGAAGGGTACTTGTATTTCCTTGAAGGAAACAGCCTGATCGTACGCTACAATCTAGCCGGGACAACCAATACAACCTACACCCTGACTTTTGCAAACGACAGCGATCTGGCAGGTTACACACTCGGTCAACTAGTCGACGGAGAAATCGATGGTTTTACCTACATCGGATGGGATGTCGGACCTGTCGTCATTGGCGTCAACGCAGTCATTCCTATTCCCGAAGCATCCAGTCTTGCGATGGTTATGCTATTCGGGGGAGCCCTCGGTATTCTGCGCTTTCGCAAACACAAAAACAAAACCCACCAGGAATAGCGGGTAACCAGTTAAGAGGATGGATGGTTTTTGTAGGAGCGGCTTTATGCCGCTCCTACTGCGTTAATCACTCAACACTCTTTTTCCTGCGCATGTACAGAAAACCAATCATTACGCCGCCGAGGATTAACGCGATCATGGATGGCTCCGGGATCGAATGTAGAGCCACCGCGGTGAACCCACCTCCCGCATCGTAGCCATAATCAATCCAGAACAGGTAATCATCTCCTCCGTAGGTCAGAAAGAAACGGTTGTCACTGAGAAACTCCTGACCGTTTACGGTATTAAACATCCCTGTAATACTACCATTTGTACGCAACAGAATAATCGGATTTTCATCCAATTCCGCTGCATAGTTCAACGCCAACTCCAGATTTCCAGCCAAGCTCACCAATGCTGCCTGTGGTGTGTCTCCCCCTGTCCCGGATACGGTAAGGGGATCGTAAGCCATATTCTCGTGCAGTTCCACCCGGTAGTTACCCGTCCCCAATAGGGTCAAGCTTCCCGATATATCCAGCGCCCTTGCAGTATGATGATCTGCCTCCAACGTACCTCCATCAAGAATCTGCACCTGTGTATGGACATGATTATTGCCACCTATCTTTCCAGAACCGCTCAGTACGGCATCCTCTCCGCGCACATAGAAATGACTGGTTCGCACAAAATTGGAATCCAGGATGAAACGGCCTCCCTGGACATCAGTACCCGCACCGTGCAAAGAATCCACTAGATCATTGCTGAACCAAACAGTACCAGGACCAGCTTTGACCAAACCCTTATTGTTGTTAGAACTAATTTGTCCCGTCAGGCGCAGGATACCCTCAGTACTGTATTGGTGAATGTGAAAAATACGATCCCCCGCCCCTACTAAATTCGCATAGAAAATCGTGTAGTCCTTGGTACCTTCTTCCATCAACACCGCCTGGAACCAGAAAAAACTGCCTGGCGTAGCCGTGTCCAGAGAGCCAGTACCATCTCCCACTTCCGTAGGCGTGATTGTCAACGAAGCATAGCTACCCGCCCCTGCTGCCCCCGTCGCTGTAAAATGTCCACTGGTCTTATAGCTAACATTGGTAGCAAAACCCGATACGGGCAAGTCGCTCAATATCGTAGTCGCACGACCCACTACACCACTATGTGCGTAGGCGAAACCCGTTTTTTTCACACCACCGACTAACTCGGTTAGCGTGTTGTGATAACCACGGCCGGTATTTGCGCCTGTTTCATCGATCCATCCATCCCCAGCATGCAATAACTGTCCGCCATTGGTAACATCAATATTCAGCGTGGCATAACCAATGCCATCGATGAGGATCGCGCCATCTCCATTGACGTGACCGAAAGAAACGTTGGCACCGTTCTCC
>CAZYDZ010000047.1:9759-13142 GCA_964646535.1 uncultured Opitutaceae bacterium | reverse complement strand
CAGGCGGTTCAACAGAGGAGGCGAGACCGAATCCAGGGGCTCGTCGATATCAGGGGATGATTGAGGAGGACGATTATTCATTGTGTCCTCCCGTTGGTTGCAGCGGATTCCGTATTTTCTCTTCTATGCTTCCGCAATGCAGCATGCCTGAACCATGATAGGGATTGCGCAGGGTTGCATGGTTCTGCAGCCAGTAGGCCGTATGGTTGCCGAATACCATCGGGCAGCTCATGCGCCATATATCGTCTGCTGTGTTCGTACCGTAGGAGAGAAGCCAGTGAATGATCCGGTCGCTCAATGGTTCGAAGCCGCGCCGTGCGGATTCCAGGTCCTGGCTTTCCGCAATACGTCGAAGGGCTGAGATACCCGCACCACGGTCCTCCAATTGGGAATGCTGCAATAGTTCCAGCATAACACCAGCCTGTTGTTGGGCAGCGCTGAGGGCATCAGAAGCCAGTGCCTCCTGCAGCAGGAAGTAATGGGAAAGCAGGGATCCAAATTGAGAGTAAAATCCGCGATAGGGCTCACGGGGACTATGAGCGATAGGGGCATAGCGCTCTCGCGCGTCTGACGAGGGGAGTGACATCATGCTCTTTTTCCCCTGTATTTGTAGGGAGCTGTCTATCTTGAAGGCGCCCTGTGTGACAATCCGCTCTCCTTCATCGAGGCCCGATTCCACAATGTAAAAATCTCCTGCCTTGGGTCCCAGTACGATTTCACGGCCTTCATAGGTCGGACGTTCCTGGTGGGGTATGGCGACATATACCACAGCGCGTTTACCCGTCAGCAGGACACTGCTGCTTGGAATAACCAGTGGCGGAAGAGGAGGGGTGTCCGAATGGGTGTAATGAAGAGCGCTTTGTTCAAACGGAACCAGATCCATGCCGCATATATCGCATTGTCCCGCCTGGTCCTTGATAATCTCGGGATGCATGGGGCTGATCCATTTTCCCTGCAATTCCGGAATGCGCACCCGTCCCTGCGAGTCGAGAGAGGAATGTATGATCCCCTGAGCGTACATGCCCGACTTTAACAGTCTGTTTTTATTTTCTACATTAACGCGAACTTTGATGGTCTGAGTGTTTTCATCCACCACGGGTTGAATGAATGAAACGATGCCGTCTAATTGACGCCCTGGCAGGGCGGGGACCGTGAATGCAACCTTTTGTCCGTAGCGCAACCAAGGTAAATCGGCCTCATAAGCATCCATGATCAGCCAGAGGTGATCCATATCTGCCACGCGAAACAGCAGCGTGCCCGTTTCCACATAGTCACCTTCGTTTACTTCCTTTTGAATCACGATACCACTGACTGGGGAATCGATTTGCAGGCGGTCTGACGCGTTCCCCGTTTGTTCGATAGCCAGAATGGCGGCATCGGACAGGCCCAGAAGACGCAACTTCTCCCTGGCTCCGCGGATTGAGAGACCCTGTCCATCAAAACGTATGGCATTCAGCAGTTCCGTTTGTGCAGTAAGCAGAGTCGGACTGAATAGTTCGGCAAGGTGGTCTCCCTGGCGAACAGGCACACCTACGTAATCAATAAACAGACGTTCCACGCGACCAGGGAAACGCGCTGCCAGGGTTCGTGTTCTTGTTTCATCCAGAGTAATCTTGCCAGGCAGTCGTACTGTTTTATCCACATAGAATCGACGGACAAGAGAGGTCTGTATTTGTGCCAGCCTGATTGCCTGGTCCGAAAGGGAGATTGACCATTCGGAGCTTGAATCCGATCCGTGTGTGTCCACAGGGATCAGATCCATTGCACAAATGGGGCATTTACCAGGGTTGGGCTGTCGGATTTGTGGGTGCATCGAGCAGGTGTACTCAGTGTTGTCCACTTTTGTATGAGGGTCTGATGCGTGTGTGTGAACGGGATCACGACTGCATCCGATGAGAAAAACCAATAAGAAAGGAATTAGAAAATATTTCATGGTAATGAATGAATTTGTGAAACGTGCGTACGGATATGTACGGGTGCGACGGTGTCGCAAGGAAACGAAAAGGTTGCGCAAGTGACATGCAACCATGCGTGCGAAACAAGGCTTACGCTTCAGATGCCTCGAATTCACAGGGAAACAGCCTCATTGGGCTGCGGGGTCAAATCAGATAGATACAGAGCAACTGATGGTTGCCGGGGGGATATCCATTGTGGGGTATGGTACGAAAATCAACCGAGTGGCTATGCTGCTGAAGAAGAGCAGGAGTGTGAAGGTCTGGAAGCCCCATCCATGGACCGATGGCCTGGGTGGGGGTGACGTGACCGTCGATAAGGACATGAAACACTTTACTGTTTTTATCCGTTTGGTGAGGGCATTCCGCGGAATGAGGGTCCGCAGAAGGTTGGTCCTGTTGCTCTCCCGAGTTGCAGCAAGCGTGTACGGACGGGGAGGTTTGCTGTTCGTGTCCACTGGCGAATGTGAGGCAGCAGCATAATGGATTGATTATTGCTGCGACCAAAAGCCAAGTGATGGACAATGAGAGTTTCATGCAAGTGAAACAGTAAGATACAGGATAGACACTTTTATTCCATCTGACAATACCCCGATGAGGAAAGTTCAAATTCTGGTTACGACGGTTCGTTGTTGTGACTCTGAGCCAATAGGTTTTCCGCGCGCTGAAGTTTTTGTTCCGCTTGCCTGCGCAGAGAGAGATCGGACTCATTGATCAGCATGATAAAAGCGCAGGAGGCGAGAGGAATAGCGAATAGCGCAGTGACCAGTATGGCGCCCATCGTCAACGGATCGCTTACGGTTTCATTGTTCCACGACATGGAAAGGCCGCGAATCAGACGCACGACGTCAATGGATGACATAAACAGGAAAATACATGCGGCTGCGGAATAGGTGAATGGGCGCTTGGTCCTGCTGGTGAGGAGCAACCATGCAATCTGCAAATGCACTGTCATGATCAATGCAGCCATGATGACGGTGCGGATATTGATGTTGTTGTAGTAATAGACAAAGATGGGAAACAGGAAAAAGTATGAGATATAAACACCTGCCACCAATTTGACTGGAAAGCGTACTTGCAGGAATTGGCAGATTCCCAGCAGGACAAGGGATTGGGCAAATATGACGAAAGAGTTGGGGAGCAGAATCGTAATCACAACCGAATCCAGCGTGCCTCTCTGGCCAAACAGCAGAAATGCGATGGAGTAGATGGACATGGCTACAATCCACAGGCTGGATCCCTTGGGTCTGGAACTAATTCTCCAGCACAGATATAACATCAGAACGTGCAACCACCCTACCAGTGTGGAGATGATGCCAAGGAGCTGGACCATTGTATCTAGCGGCATGATAGCGGAAGTCTTGCATATCAATTGCGGATGCCAACTAAAATCATGCAGCAACGATACGATCGCTCAATTTAGGGATATAT
>CAZYDZ010000047.1:0-9749 GCA_964646535.1 uncultured Opitutaceae bacterium | reverse complement strand
GTTTATTGCAAGCAGTAGAGTGATAATGCGGAATCAGTCGTTTTTCACTTGCCATGCGAATTAAAGCAGTTTTATTCGCAGGGTACGAATGAAGGCGGCTTTGATATGGCTGATGATGGTCGGTGTATCGATAGGTACTCTGGCTGGTCTGTTGCCACACATATCGGACAAGACGGATACATGCGTCTTGCCAGTTGGGTGCAATAACCATGAGTCATACTATTGTGAAGAGCCGACACAACATGACAACGATTGTGATGCGGAGCACGGGGAGAGATCGGAAGGAACTAAAAGTGCGTCTCACCACCACCATCATCATTTGCATGTGTGCTGTGGAGCTGCGCCTGTGTTGTATGCAGAGGGCGATACTTTAGTGGGGATGATTTCATTGAATGGTACACGGATGTGTGTACCGGTGGAAAATATGGTAGAGCCTGAGAGCCCTGTATTCGAGTTGGATAAGCCGCCTCTGATCTAAGCGCCTGGGGAGGAGAAAGCGTAGGCGGCACATCTGTACGGCAGGTGTGCGTTAGAAGTCTCATGCAGTGCAATGCTTTGCAATGAGCAAACCGTCAGAAGAGCTTATCAGTCCGCAGTCGCAGTTGCGACGAGGACGTTCACCATTCGAATTGTTTTATGTATAGGTCCATTTTGTCCGTCCAGTTGGCGTTGTGCCTGCTGGCAACGGCTCTGCCCGCGGAAGAATCGATTCAGGTATCGTTACAGACAGTGGGAGGGCAAGTTCGTGAGTATAACCCGAACCTTATTTCCGCCAGGTTTCTGATTGAGGAAGCCAAAGGGCGTCATCATCAGGCTGGCCGCCTGGACAACCCTTCTTTCAACATGGGTTATTCCCAGGATTCCAGCTTTGGTGAAAGGGATATGGAAGTCGGATTTTCTCAGAAGTTTCCATTGACCAGCCGATTGAAGATTGAGAAATCCATGACGGAGTCCGAGTGGAAGCAGGCTGAAGAAGAGGTGCGGCAGGTGGAGCGTGAACTGGTTATGGCCGCACATTCGGCTATCGTCAGGATTATTGCGCTGCGCCAGCGACGTCAGTTGTTGGAGAAGCAGGCTTCAATTCTATTCGAGTTTGCCGATTTCCTGAACAAGGTGGCAGACAAAGGAGAAGGATCTCGGTTGGATGCGCGCCAAGCGCGGGTGGAGACAGACATCTTCATGCTTGAGGTAAAGCAGTTGCGTGCTGCCGAGGCGGCGGAAATCGGAATATTGAAACCTCTGTTGGGAGTGGATTCACGGCAGACAGTGATCATTGTCGGCTCTTTGGAGAGCCCGCTGGCGTATGACAAGCCTGTGGATCTAATACAACGTGCGGACTATCAGGCTGCGCTGCATCGGTTGGAGGCAGCCAGAGAAGGGGTGGATTTGGCAAAGGCCCACAAGTATGAAGATATTGAAGTGGGTGTCTTTGCAGAGTGGAGCAGGGAGAAAGAGACGCCAGGCCATTACGAGAACAAGACCATTATGGGAGTTCAGTTGACGGTTCCGCTGCCATTGTGGAATCGCAACCAGGGATCCATTATGGAAGCGCGCGCCAGATTGCGACGGCGTGAGCACGAGTTGTCCGCACTGATTCGTAGCATTCGTCTGGAAGCAGATACTGCCAAGGAGGAAATGTCACAATGGGCAGACCTCTATCGGGAAATTGAAGAAGACCTTTCTCCATTGGCGGCGGAACAGGCTTCATTGGTGGAGGAGGCCTATTTGCAGGGTATGTCCGAACTCTCAAGCGTGTTTCGTGCGAAAGAGAAGCAAGTGCAACTGGACTTAGCAAAGCTGGATTCCCTGCGTGAATATCATCTGGCCCGTATTCGCTACGAGGCATCTGTCAATTCACTGTAATTCCAAATCTGTATTTTTATGAAATTTTATCGATCCCTCTTAACTGTTGTCTCTTGTGCGGTTTTTACAGTTTCCGTTTATGGACACTCCGCAACGATGATTATTCTCGATGAAACAGGGGTGCGCAATCTCGGGATTCAAACCGTGGTTGCAGAAGAAAAGCGTTTTGAGGAAACGTTGTTTACCTTGGGCCGCATTGAGGCGGTGCCAGCGTTGACTGCCCGGGTGAGCAGTCGTATTGTGGGGCGGTTGGTCGAGTTGGGCATTGCTGAAGGGGATGAAGTCAAAGCCTTACAGTCAGTAGCCAAAATAGAGAGCCGTCAGCCGGGTAACAATCCTCCCGTGATTGATGTCCAGTCTCCCCTTGGAGGGCTGGTGACACGTTCGGAGTTCCGCCTGGGAGACCCCGTGGGCCCCGATGTGGCGATCGCAGAAATCACCGATTTATCCGAGGTCTATGCGGTGGCGAGAGTCCCTGAGAATTATGTCGGATATATACATGCGGGAACACGCGCACGAATTCGTATTCTGGCACTGGGTGAACGCTGGTTTACGGGTGAGTTGTTGCGTTTTGGTACAGTGGCAGACAGAGAGGGAGGAACCCTCGATGTGATTTTCAAGCTGAAGAATCAGGATAATCTGATACGGCCTGGAATGCGGGCGGAGTTTCAGATTGTACTGAACGAAAAGGAGGAGGTTCTGTTGTTGCCAAACGATGCAATTCAGGGACCTCCGTCGGCGAGGCATGTTTATGTGACGGATTTCTCCGTACCCAATACGTTTGTAAAAGTCCCTGTTTCAGTAGGCAGAAGCAGTGGTGGTATGACAGAGATTCTCGGCGGCATATATGTAGGGGACGAAGTAGTGACTCAGGGAGCTTATACACTCGGTTTTGTCGGAGATGGGGGGACGATGTCCCTGAAAGAGGCGCTTGATGCGGCCCATGGTCATGCCCACAACGAAGATGGATCAGAGATGACGTCGGAACAATTGGAGGAATCTCATCAGTCGCCACGCCAGGGACATTCGCACGAGGACGATCATGAGGAGGTTTCCTTGCGCGAGCTGTTCTTCATGATCAGCTCGGGCGTGTTGGCGGTTTTGCTGGTGGTCAGTTCCTTGCGGCGAAGAAACGATAATGGTTCCTCTAAGGAATAACAGGAGGGTGCCATGTTGAATCAACTCATATTATGGTCCCTGAGAAACAGGGCGATTATTGTCGGACTAACCATATTGTTATTGGTATCTGGATACAAAATAAGTCAGGAGTTGCCTTTGGAAGTGCTGCCCGACTTGACCAAGCCTACTGTGACGATCCTCATTGAAGCGCCTGGTCTTGCCCCTGAGGAAGTGGAAGCACTGATCACTCGGCCGGTTGAAAGCTCCATGATGGGTATTGCGGGATTAAATCGTCTGCGTTCCACTTCGGATATTGCATTGTCTCTGGTGTATGCTGAGTTTGACTGGGGTACTGACATTTATCAGGCGCGCCAGTTTGTCCAGGAGCGTTTGCAGGTCGCCAGAGAGTCTTTGCCCGATGGGGTACAGCCGTATCTGACTCCAGTGACTTCACTAATGGGAGAAATCCTGCTCATTGGGGTTCGCAGTACGAATGGTGAGTTGACTCCGATGGATGTCCGTACTTTGGCGGATTGGACCATTCGCAGAAGGTTGCAGTCGATCGCGGGAGTGGCCGAGGTGCTGAATATGGGGGGAGGCATTAAGCAGATACAAGTGCAGCCTGATCCATGGAAAATGCAGGCTTATGGTGTTTCTTTAGCAGAACTCACAGAAGCCGCGAAACAGGCGGCGAGTAACACCACTGGCGGATTCATTGAGACAGGGGCACAGGAAATCATGGTTCGCAACCTGGCGATGAGTGTACAATTGGAGGATATTGCAAGAACTGTAGTCAGGGTGGTGAATGATCGTCCCATTTGCATATCCGATGTGGCGGTCGTCATCTGGGGCACAGAACCGATGCGCGGAGATGCCAGTGTGAATGGTGTGGCTGGTGTGGTCATGAGCGTAGTGAAGGCTCCTGGATTTGATACCATAGCCCTCACCGGGCGTATTGAGAGTGCGGTATCCGAGATACAATCGACACTGCCAGAGGGGGTAGAAGTGACCATTCTGTTTCGTCAGAGTGATTTCATTGATCTGGCAATCGGCAATCTCGGGGAAGCGATTCGCGACGGGGCGATCATGGTCACCGTTGTGCTGTTTTTGTTCCTGCTGAATCTGCGTACCACATTGATTACCCTGATGGCGATGCCGCTGAGTTTTGCGATTACACTGCTGACCTTCAAATGGTTTGGGTTGAGTGTGAACAGCATGACTCTGGGAGGCATGGCAGTGGCCATTGGTATGGTTGTGGATGATGCCATTGTCGATGTTGAGAATGTATTCAGGCGGTTGAAGGAGAACTATAATACGGCAACGCCACGTCCGCGGCTGCAGGTAATTGCATCCGCCTCGGCGGAAGTGCGTAATTCCATCCTTTATGCAACCATCCTGATTGTACTCGTATTTGTTCCGCTGCTGGGGTTGAGTGGCGTGGAAGGCCGTTTGTTTGGCCCCATTGCCATAGCGACGATTGTCAGTATGATCGCCTCATTTGTGGTATCATTGACCGCAATCCCGGTGCTTTGTTCTTTCCTGCTCAGCGGCAGAAACAAGGGAAGGATGCACGCGGATAGCAGGTTGGTGCGTGTTCTGAAGCGCATGGTCAGGCATACTGTGTTGCGGTTGAGCCTGCGACAGCCCCTGCTGGTGATTGCAGGGGTTGCGATGTTATTGATATTTTCCCTGTTGCTCTATCCGGGGATGAGCAAGGACTTTTTGCCAGCGTTCCACGAGGAAACCGTAGTGGTGACCACTGCGGCTGCACCAGGTACGTCATTGGCTGAAATGAACATTCTTGCCGCCGCCATTGAGGAACAGATCAGGCAGGTTCCAGAGGTTCATAATGTCGGGAGAAGAATAGGACGTGCCGAACGGAGTGATCATGTGATGCCTGTTTCCAATGCTGAATTCGATATCGATTTCAGGAAAGGGAAAGGCAGCCGATCGAATGAGGAGATACTCAATGACATCCGCAATCGGGTGAAAGCGGTGCCTGGCACATTCAGTGTTTTATCAGGTCCACTGTCACATCGCATCAGCCATTTGTTGAGCGGAGTCACGGCGCCGATTGCCATCAAGGTATTTGGTAAAGACCTGGATGAGATTACCAGCATTGGAAAACAGATACGGGAGCTGGCGCGCACGATACCGGGACTCGAGAATGCCAGGCTGGATCAGCAGGCAGCGATCCCGCAATTGAGAATTGAAGTGGATCGGACGCGTGCCTTTGCCTATGGGGTTACTCCAGGAGAAGTGAACGAGGCATTGTCCGTTTTGCTTGGAGGCAGCCAGGTGACGGAGCTAAGGGACGAGGAACGCGTGATCGGGCTGGCGATTCGCCTTCCTCTGGATTGGCGGTCGGATGTGGAAAAAATCCGCAATCTGCCCATGGCTACGAAGAGTGGCAGTAGCGTCCCATTAGCGTTGATTGCACAGGTGTACGAGGCAACGGGACCCAATTCCGTATTTCGTGAAAATACGCAACGCCGTTACGTTGTCTCTATTGCTCCTACCGCCCGCGATGCAGGGGAACTGGTACGGCAGTTACAGGAGCGAGTGGTTGAAGAGATCGATCTACCGGAAGGAGTCTTTATCAGTTATGAGGGCGAATTTCAGGCGGAGCGGGAAGCTACTCGGCAAATACTACTTCTCTCCAGCGTGGTACTCGGCGTGATGGTGATCCTATTATGGTCTTATTTCAAAAGCCTGGTACTGGCGGTACAGGTATTGCTGAATTTGCCACTTGCACTGATGGGCAGCCTGTTTCTTACCTGGATTATGGTAGGCAACATAAGCATTGCGACGATGGTGGGTTTCATCGCGGTAGGCGGGATCGCCACACGCAATGGCATCCTGATGATTTCTCACTATCTACACCTGATGAAGCATGAGGGAGAACAGTTTACTGACCGCATGATTGAGCGGGGTACACTGGAGCGACTGGTTCCTGTATCCATGACAGCATTGGCTGCGGGGATTGCGCTAATTCCGTTCGTGGTGTCAATGGGTGCGCCAGGAAAGGAGATTCTGGGGCCTGTCGCCATTTGTATTGTAGGCGGATTAGCCTCTTCCACTTTACTGGATTTTGCAGTGACACCTGCCGTATTTCGCCTGTTTGGGCGCAGGGCAGCATTGAAGTCATTGGAACAGGAGGCACCCGCGACGCGCTAATCTTTTATCAACAACCGAATATATATCATGAATATGAAACTAAAGAAAATCATTCTATGGACTGTATTGGCATTGAGCGGTACTGCCTTGTTGCTGGCGCATGATGAACACGATGAGAAAAAGGAACATCATCATACAACACACGACAAGCATGCATCTGATAAACATGAGTTCAAAAAGGGGCCTAATGGAGGTCAGTTGGTAGACAACATTCAACCTGCATTTGAAGTTGCGGTGGACAAAGAGCGCAAGGTGAGGATTCTTTTTGTGGATGGTGAGAACAAGCCATTACCTTTGGGAGAACGTGGTGCAACAGGTATGGCTGGAGATCGGGCCAAACCAGAGCATCTTACTTTTGCCAAAGGCAAGGGAAAGGATGAGAATATACTGATATCTGACAAGGCATTGCCAAAGGGAGACCATGTCGCCCTGATACTGCGAATTACGCAGAAACCTGATGAGAAGCCACAGATCGCACGCCTGACATTGCATCTGCATTAAGTCCAATCGCCGAGGCGGCATCAGCCTTGGCAGAAGCGCAAGTCGCGAATGACACCACATCCTGACAACCGTTGGATGTGGTTCAGCATGCGCTTACGATGGAACGTAAGCTCCTGTCGAATAATGGGATCAGATACTGCAATCCACAGTACCCACGATGCATCAATGCGTTGAGGCTGGCATAGCTGGGCAGTGCCTGGATTGCCGAAAATTTCCTCCCAATGCTCAAGCAGAATCTCCTGTGGGGTGCGTTCCGAGACCCGAAAGCGACTGAGGATATTGGGAATACAGTCGGCGAGGGTGCGCACAGGGCGATTTTTCGCAATAGAATCATTGTTTGGGAAGTTGCGCAAAGCAGCGACCATACGTTCCTTTTCCTGCAGCAGAATATCCTCTGGAGGAGATTTCTCAAAAAATCGTTTATGGACTGCTTTACTCATTTCTCATCCGTCAGGGCGCACAATCCACGGATTTAATTAGGATAATACACACCCTCTTTGCTTTTCCTGTGGGAAATAGCAAACTAACATGGAACCATCTTATAGATTCTCGTATAATCACCCAAGGAAAAAACATTTGCGAAAATGTCTCATCTCAGGTAGATTGATGTTTATGGTTCAAAAACGGGAACCAGTATGCTCTTCCGACAGGCCTCCCATATCAGGGAAGCAGGGGACAGGCTGTATGGATGAGGCAGCATCACGTCGGTTTATAGAGCGCTATAGAAGTCGTCTGGTGTGGTTGGCCCATATTCCCGAGTGGGAAGAATGGTATGCGCGTGGTCTGGATGCGTTGCGTCTTCCGGGAGCCTCCCAGGGAATCAATCTGCGTGGACGGCTGAACGCACTGCCCCTGACGCACAAATATCAATTGTTCAGTTGGGTGACAGAACATTTTCGCGGGCAGATGACTACGCGCGTGGTGTTGCGTATGGCGGCGGACTGGGGAGTTGATACTCCTCCCTCTCATACCCTGGATCAATTTGTATCGGAACGCGTCTGGCAGAAGTTCTATACGGATTTTATGTTGCACATGGGTGTGGAACACCGCCGATATCAGCAACATCAGAGTATGCTGTTTGACCGTTACCACTACCTGATCAGCCGCTCCATTCAACGCATTGTGTTTGATGCACGCAAACGGCCTGATGCCATGCAGGAGGGGGCATTGGGGTTACTGATGGCAATAGATCATATCTCTGGTGATATGGAGCAGGGATTTGTCACCTACGCGCAGAGCTGGATTGTTCGATACGTCCGCAACTACCTGCTGCGTGAGCGTTTTATTGTGCATGTGCCGGTAAACCTGGCGGTTCGGACATTGTCAGGCGAGGTCGAAAAGCAGTCAGAGAAAGAGACGCGAAAGAAGTCGCGTCAGACCGCCCGTGAGGCAGCCGATCAACTGTTGCAGGCGCCTGTGTTTCTGGATGCCCCGCTGGAGGGTGGTGGCACGACAATGGATCTTGCGGATCCAGGGTCGGTGGAGAATACATCTGTGGATTCGCAGGAAGATCTCAAGTTGTTGATTCGCAAGGGATTGGAGTCTCTTACGGACAAACAGAGGGAAGTGATTGAGGCTCGCTATGGCTTGCGGGGAGGTGAGGAACCGCAGACTCTGGAAGTGATTTCCCGCCGTATAGGCATTACTCATCAGCAGGTCAGTCAGAGGGAAAAGCGTGCCTTACAGCGGCTGGAGCAGGCGTTGAAACCGTTGCTGCCAGAGGTTTTGTCTGGATATTAATTGGATGGCAAGAGTCCCGAATAAGGGTTGATCTATCAGCTTCTGTCATAGGTGCGGCGTAATCATGAGTGCGAGCAAGAGAGAAGTGCGTTCCCTTGGTTTTCTTGGAGGCAGTTTTGATCCTTTTCATATTGGACACCTGAATCTGTTGCAGATACTGCGCCAGTCGGGGTGGCTTGGTGGTCTGTATGTTGTTCCTGCGCGGCAGGCTCCGTTGAAATCGCATCAGCCATTGTTTAGTGTGGGACAGAGACTGGAGCAGTTGCGGGCTGTCCAGAAAGAAAACGGCTGGTTTCAAATACTGACAGACGAGTTGGAGCGTGCGGGTACCAGTTATACATGGGAAACCGTGCTGAGGCTGCGTGAGCGTTTTCCGAGCGAGGAGCTTTGGTGGATCGTTGGTGCGGATCAGTTTGTCCAGCTTGACCAATGGGCCAGAGCGGACTGGTTGGCAGAACAGATTGGATTCCTGGTGTTTCAGCGGGCAGGATTGGAAGTGTCTCCGCCACGTCGCATTGCCAATCTGCGCTGGCGCAGGATTGAAGCGGACGAAATAGCGGTTTCCTCGACGGAGATTCGCCAGGCACTGCAGGATGGCCGATCTGTCACCGATTGGGTTCCTCCTGCCATCATCCGCCTGTGGGAACAGTATCCCGACCAGCGGTGGAAGGCGTAACCAGCGTGAGTGACGAGAAATTTACTCGCTTATTTGGCACATGAAACCAGAATACCTTGGCTAGATGGCTAGTGTAACGAACGAAAAAACGTATCCTGAATCCTTGATTGGGGGAATCCACGCATTACTGGAAAAGAAGGCGGAAAAGCTTGTCGTACTGGATGTGCGCGGGGTTAGTTCCATCACGGATTATCTGGTGGTATCCAGCGGTACGTCGTCTCCGCACTTGCGGGCCTTGCGCGTAGAGCTGGAGAAAGAGCTGGATGCGCGTGGCGTAGCCATTGCTGCCGAGGGTAACCAGGAAGGGTCCGGTTGGCTTGTTGTCGATGCATTTGACGTCATGTTTCACGTGTTGCATCCGGAATTACGCGAATATTTCCGACTGGAGTCCCTGTGGAAGGATGCCAGACCGATCGCGCTGGCCGAACTGGGTTTTTCTGAAGAGGCATAGTATCTCGGGAAAGGTGACAAATGAATAGGCGCAAGTTTCTGACAACATTGGGAGTGGGGGCGACGGGGTTGGTGGTAGGCCGCCCTGTATTATCCGCAGAAGAAAAGAAGCCTGCGCGGGAGGCCCTGTCTGCACAGCCCGGGAATCTGATTGTGTTGGTCAGTGACGGTATGAGCCACGGCACGCTTGCGATGGCCAATCAATACCATTTGTGGCAGGAAA
>CAZYDZ010000046.1:8187-13222 GCA_964646535.1 uncultured Opitutaceae bacterium | reverse complement strand
CACTGGTCTGCACTGCATGATGCTGGAAAACTGCAACTACGGCCGCGAAGAACTCGCCCTCCTCAACATGGTGCGCAAAGGGCTGTTCGGTGAGTTGCTGCACGGTGAAGCCGCCTACTACCACGATTTGCGCGAAGGTCTGCTGAACAAGAACAGAGGGGGCAGCATCTGGCGCGTCTGGCACCATGTTCGCAACCAGGGCAATCTTTATCCGACTCACGGCCTTGGTCCGATCGCCCATTGTATGGATCTCGGCCGGGGAGACTGGGCCGACTACCTGGTCTCGATGTCCTCTCCGGCAATCGGACGCGCCTTGTTCGCAAAAGAAAACCTGCCACCGGATCATCCGCTGAATCAAATCCAGGAATGGAAGTGTGGGGATGTGAACACCAGCCTGCTGAAGCTGTATTCCGGCAAAACGATCATGATCCAGTGGGACGAGACCACTCCTCGTCCGTATTCGCGTCATAACTACATTCAAGGCACACGCGGCGCATTTGGTGGATTCCCGAACCGTATTTCCGTCAATTACAAGATGGATGACCTGCCGGAACAGGTGCGGGCCACTGCGCCGAAAAACGACAAAGGCTGGTTTGACACACATCAGTGGGACACCAACCTGGAGCCCTGGCTGGAAGCGTACGACCACCCGATGTGGAAAAAGGTCGGCAAGATCGCCGAAGAGCATGGCGGTCACGGTGGTATGGACTATATCATGTTCTGGCGTATCCAGCAATGTCTGCTGAACGGCGAACCAATGGATCAGTCGGTTTATGATGCCGCACTCTGGAGCGTGATCACGCCACTCAGCGAGGCCTCTGTCGTAAATGGCTCCCAGCCACAAAAGATCCCCGATTTCACCCGCGGTAAATGGCGCACCACGCCTCCGTTGCCCATTATCGGGGAATGATCATGGACTCTACCAGAACAACGGGCTCTAACGCGCGGGTCGCGGTAATCGGAGCCGGATTGACCGGACTGAGCGCAGCACTGGCTTTGCAGAAGCAGGGAATTACCGTCGAGTTGTTTGAGAAACAAAAAGATTGCGGTGGTGTGCTCACCACCTGCCAGCGCGACGGTTGGTTGTATGAACTGGGTCCTTCCACGCTGATGCGCGGAACGCCCATGGTTGAGTCGCTAATTCAGGAGCTGCAACTGGAAGACCAACTGGTAACGCCTTCCAAAGACTCACGACGGCGTTACATTGTACGCCAGCAGCAGCCTGTTGCCCTGCCGACTTCACCACTTTCCTTCATCACTTCACGTTGGCTCAGTCCCCGAGGCAAACTGCGCCTGCTCAAGGAGCCTTTTATCCCACAGGGGAAAAACCGAGAACAGGAAACGGTGGCCGACTTCACCCGACGACGTCTCGGAGAGGAGGTGCTCGACTACGGCGTAAACCCATTCGTTAGCGGGATTCATGCCGGCGATCCCGCCAAACTCTCCCTTCGCCTGGCCTTCCCCCGCCTCTATCAAGCGGAAGGATTGGGAGGCTCCCTGTTCAATGGCTTTCGCAAGCTGGCTAAAAATCGCAGCAAACCACGACCGCCCAAAGGCATTGTTTCTTTTCGCCAGGGATTATCGACTCTGCCGCAAAGCATGCTGAAACATTTCCAGGGCACTTTGCATACGGGGGTCACATTGCAATCCCTCGAAGCACAGAAGCCCGGCTGGCAACTGAACTGGCAAACGGCGGACGGAACAACCGCCCAAGGACACTTTTCAGCAGTGATTTTCTCCTGCTGGTCAGAAGAAATCGCCGCCCTCCTCCCCACATCCAGCGGAATCCAATGGCCCGCAATCGACTACTCCGCCACCCAGGTCGTCGCCCTCGGCTTCCGTCGGGAGGCGGTCACACACCCACTGGATGGTTTCGGTATCCTCGTCCCCGCCAAAGAGCAATTGCCGTTTCTCGGCGCATTATTCGCCTCCACGCTCTTCCCAAACCGCGCGCCCGAAGGCCATGTACTGATGCACGTGTTCCTCGGCGGCAAAGTACACCCGGATCTGGTAGGCATCGATCAAAACGATTTTCAACAAAAAATCCTCCCCGATCTGGCACGCATTCTTGGCATTCGCGGCGAACCAGTCTTTTTCGATACCCGCATCTGGCCACACGCCATCCCCCAATACACCCTTGCCCATGAAGCATTCCTGCAAGCCCGCCAACAGTTGGAACAACAATACAGTGGCCTGTTTCTCGCCGGCAATACCGTCGATGGCATCTCCATGCCCCACTGCCTGCAAAGCGGCTCCGATACCGCCCTACGCGCGTTCCGGAAGATTTCAAATATCCACAACCATTAACCAACAAAGCATCTACACCTGCAACGACCACCTCATGCAAAGAGTTTGGACAGTCTGATCTGCGTAAATCTGTGAAATCTGCGGTTAAAATTCAGGGGATCAAAAGGCTTCCTCTTCAGATAGATGAAACCACCGATAACGCAGATTATCACAGATCAGGAAGATCCAAATTCTTCGTGTGCTTTGTGTCTTTGCGACAAACAACATCCAGAGGGCTTGAGTATCGCCTTCTATATAGGCCCCATGGGTCCCATAGGGCCTATCGACCACCCTCACACCACACTTTCCATGGCGTGCATCTTGATCTGCTTAAACATCGACAATAGTCCATTGGCGCGTGTGGGTGACAGGTGCTCACGCAAACCGATCTTGTCCACAAATGCGGCGTCCGCTTTTAGGATCTCTTCGGCGGGCTGATTGGCGAATGCGCGTACCAGCAGGGCGATCATTCCTTTGGTTAGCACGGAATCGCTGTCTGCTTCAAACTGCATTTTACCATCGCGCAATTCAGCGTGCAACCAGACGCGCGACTGACACCCTTTAATCAAGTATTCATCGGTCTTGTAACGCTCGTCCAGCAACGGCAGGTGTTTCCCGAGCTGAATCAGATGCTCATAACGCTGCAGCCAGTCTTCCAGTAGGGAAAACTCCTCTACAATCTCATTCTGTATCTCTTGTATCGTCATGCCAACAGGGTCTTCGCGCGAAGAATACCGTCTGCCAACTGGTCGATTTCTTCACGTGTGTTATAAAAAGCCAGTGATGCGCGAACAGTACCCGAAATACCAAAATACTCCATAATGGGCTGCGTACAATGGTGCCCCGTGCGCACCGCAATGCCGAGTTTGTCCAGGATGCTGCCTACATCGAACGGATGCGTTCCTTCCAGATTAAAGGAGAGCACAGAAGTCTTGTGGGCCGATGTACCATAAATTCGGATACCCTCAATCTTCTTCAGCTTTTTGGTGGCATAGGTCAGCAATTCCTTTTCGTACTTTGCGATCTGATCAAACCCCAACTGATTCAAGTACTCCACTGCCTTAGCCAGCACAATACCGCCCTCTATATTCGGCGTGCCCGCCTCAAACTTATGCGGCAACGAGGCATAGGTGGTCTTGGCAAAAGTCACCTGTTTGATCATCTCGCCTCCCCCTTGGTACGGTGGAAGCCTATCCAGCCAGACTTCTTTCCCGTACAGTACTCCCGTACCCGTCGGGCCACAGATCTTGTGTCCGGAAAACGCGTAAAACTCGCAGTTGAGAGCGCGCACATCGACCTTCATATGCGGTGCGGACTGCGCCCCGTCAATCAATACAGCCGCCCCCGCCTTGTGCGCCTGGCGAATCATCTCCTTTACCGGATGAATGGTTCCCAGTGCATTGGAAACATAATGGATCGCCACCAGACGGGTTTTATCAGACAGCAGTTGCTGATACGCCTGTTGGTCCAACTCCCCCTCCACGGTCATCGGAATCACTTTCAGCTTCGCGCCACTGCGTTCACACGCCAACTGCCACGGAACAATATTCGAATGGTGCTCCATCGCCGAGATCAGGATCTCGTCGCCGGGCTTCAACAGCGAGGCAAAACCATTTGCCACCAGATTGATCCCGTGCGTAGTCCCCGCAGTCAGAATCACCTCGTGTGCGTACTCGGCATTGAGATGCTCACGAATGACCTCGCGCGCCGCCTCATACGCATTCGTCGCCTGCTGACTCAACGTATGCACGCCCCGATGAATATTGGCGTTGATACTCTCGTAATACTGTTGAATCGCCTTCAAAACCACCCGCGGCTTCTGCGAGGTAGCCGCATTATCCATATACACCAGCGGCTTGCCATTCACTCGCTGAGCAAGAATCGGGAAATCCGCACGTACTTTCGCTATGTCCAACATACCAGACCTACCATTCTGACACACAACACCCGTTTCCGAAACCTTTTTCTACATTTTCCAAGGATTTCCGGAAACCACAGATTACACAGATTTTCGCAGATGACGCAATCTATGGCCTCCATCTCTGTGTCCTTTGCGCCTTAGTGAGAAACCTTTTCATCCAGCCTACCCTCATTCCAGTAGAAATTCGGCTTCGGGGTCTTTCTGGAACCGACTCGCCATGCTGCGGTAGAGGGTGCGCATCTCCATACTGTCGAGCAATTGTAATAGCGCGTCCGGATTCGCTTCCCCAACCACCATCGCAGGCAATGGATCGGGTGGAATCAGCGTGGTCAATTGCAGGTTAGTGCGCAAACGATCCGCCTGTATCGTCACCTGTTCCTGAAAACGTGCTGGCTTGAGTTCACCCGCGGCGGCAATGACTCCCTCCAGACTCCCGTAGGCGTTCAACCAGACAGAAGCAGTCTTCGGCCCCACCCCGGCCAAGCCTGGAATATTGTCGGATGTATCCCCGACCAGAGCCAGATAATCTGCAATGCACCCAGGGCACACCCCGAATTTCTCCTCGACTTCGGCCGCCCCCCACTTACGCCAGCCGAGACGTGGATTGGCGGTTGGCGGCGGCACCAACATGCGTATCCTATCGTTCACACACTGGGCCAAATCCTTGTCCGCCGTCACCAGCCAGACTTCTTCTCCCTGTTCGGCCAACTGCCGTGCGCGCCCCGCCATCAAATCATCCGCCTCCACCCCCGATACCTCCCACATGGTGAAACCGAGATGCTGCGACATCTCTTTCAACCATGGAATCTGCTGCCCCAACGCCTCTGG
>CAZYDZ010000046.1:3667-8177 GCA_964646535.1 uncultured Opitutaceae bacterium | reverse complement strand
TGTGCCTTGTACTCAGGATGCAACGCCTCGCGCCTCACATCTCCCCCCAAATCAAAAAACACTTCCAACGTACAAGGAGATTCCTGCTCCTCCAGCTTCAACAACGTCTTCAACCAACCGTGCAGCGCATTGGTCGGAAATCCATCCGCCCGCGTCAACTCAGGTATCGCATAAAACGAACGGAACGCCAGATTGTAGCCATCTAACAGCAAAGTCTTGCTCATTACTCCCACCCTGCCCACTTTCCCCCCAAAGCTCAAATCAGAAACAAATGAACCGGTTAGTGAGAAACTTTTTCATCATACTGAAAAGGGGTGGCCTGAACCACTTGCATAGGAGTTCTCCCTTACTCCTTCAGACAGTGGTTTATCGCTGAATCGCGATATCCTCCTCCCTGTTGCACCAAGCCCCTTGTTATCAGGCCACCCCTTAAAGTGTAAAATATCGTGTACTTTTTTAAAGTACATCGTTTCTTACATTACAGAACACACTTGTCAATAGTTTCTTTATATAAATTTGTTATTTTATGCAGAAATCATGCAATCCAACAAAATATCCACATAATCCTTCGTGGTCGTTGCGCCTTTGTGAGAGACTCTGTCCCTTACCTCAATGGTCGTTGCCGTGTTCGGCAGCGGCTTTCTTCTTATCCCACTTGAAGTGTGAATCGGGCAGTGTGCCACCGATCTCGTAGAGCTTCGTTTTCTTGAACAGCATTTCGTCGCGGGAGAAACCCGACAGCGAAAAAGTGTTCTGCAAAAAGATTGCCTCTTCGGGGCAGACTTCCTGGCAAAAGCCGCAATAGATGCAGCGAAGCATATTGATTTCAAACTCCTGCGGCGCTTTCTCCACATGCGCGTAATCACCCTCTTCGTCAATTGCGCCGGGTGTGATACGGATGGCCTTCGGTGGGCAGACGAACTCGCACAACTGGCACGACACACACTTCTCGCGCCCGTTGGGGTCCATCACCAACGTGGGGACTCCGCGATAATTGCGGGGCAGGACAGGTTGCTGATCGGGATATTCCAGTGTCACCTTCGGCTCAAACATCGCCTTAAACGTGGTGGCCAAACCGGAAACGACCTGTGGCAGGTAGGTTTTCTCTGCCAGGCTGAGTGGCTTACGTTCAACAACTTTGATCATGGGAAAATATATTTTCGGGTTTTCAGCGGGTGGAATAATCGCACACCGCAATAAGGATGGCATTGAATACCAGATTGGCAATGGCAAGCGGCAACAGCATCTTCCATCCGAGCGACATCACCTGGTCATAACGGAAACGTGGCAGGGTCCAGCGCACCCAGATGAAGAAGAACATCAGCGCCAGCAATTTGGCGAGGAACCAGACGACGGAGAGTACACTGGCAACGATGGTGGAGCCGAAGAGTTCCTGCGGAAACGGTATCCAGGGAAGGATGTTCCAGCCGCCGAGAAACAATACCGTGAAGACTCCCGAGCCAATGAGCATGTGCGCGTATTCGGCCACCGGAAAGAGGCCGAATTTCATCGAGCCGTACTCGGTGTGGTGGCCGCTGACCAGTTCGGTTTCGCACTCGGCCATGTCAAATGGCAAACGGTTGGTCTCGGCAAACAGCGACACCATGAAGATCAGCGCGGATATCGGCATGATCAATATATACCAGGCTCCTTGCTGTTGCTGGACAATCCCAAACAGGTTGAGGCCCGTTTCCACGCCTGGCGCATTGGCCCACATGAGTACGGGCAGAATGGAAAAGGCCATTGCCAGTTCGTAGCTGATCAACTGCGCGGAGGCACGGATGGCTCCAAGAAATGGATACTTACTGTTCGCCGCCCAGCCTGCGAGAATGATGCCATACACGCCAAGCGAGGAAACCGCCAGCAGGAACAACAGGCCGACGTCGAGGTTCGCCAGAGCCAGCGGCTGTAACACACCGCTTGCGTCCACATATTGACCGAATGGCAGGAAGGCGACGGTCACTACTGCGGGAATCAGCACCACCGCGGGTGCCAGTAGATAATAGGGCTTGTTGACGTGCGCGGGAATAATGTCTTCCTTCAGCAGCATCTTCAGTCCATCCGCAATAGGCTGGAACATCCCCAGGCGGGTGAGAATGGTTCCGAGTACAGGGATGTTGCCGAGCAACGGCAATCGTGTGCGGTTGGGTCCCAGACGCCCCTGAATCCAGGCCGACACTTTGCGTTCCGCCAACACGGCATAGGCACAGATCGTGAGAATCACCACGACTGCGAGAACTCCGTAGAGGCAGGTTAAAAGGATAGAGGTGAGTTCCATATCGGTTTCAACTAAGGATCAGACGGTAACGGCTTCCCGTACCGCGGGCTGATAATGGAGTGAGGCTCCTTCAATAAAGGGCAAATGAGCAAAGGCCGAACCGTCCAGCAACAATCCACTGGAGGGTATCTTCTTCCAGGAAAGATTTTCCAGCAGGGAAACTTCCTTGCTGATCCAATCCCACACTTGATCGACGTTCGCAGGGACTTCGACTTGTCCGGTCACCCGCTGGATGAGTGAGCTGAGCAATTCCAGATCAGTCCCTGCTCCTTCGACAACAGGAACCGCTGCCGAGAACTTTTGGATGCGAAACTGTTGGTTGATAAAGCTCCCCTGTTTCTCAAACACGGTCGCCGCGGGAATCACCACCTGTGCCTGAGCACTGGTCGGATTCGAGTGGGTGCCGAAATAAATGACTTCAACTTTACCGAGCTGCTCTGTCGTCAAGCCTGCGGCCAACAGATCCTCTCCATACGAGAACAGTACGTTGATGTCGCCCGCGTCGATCTTCTTGCCGAGATCCCTCAGGTCGGCCTGCGGCAAAACATCCAACAATCCGCTCACCAGCAACCCCCGCACATTAGGCGTGCGGTCGGCAGAAATCAACAGGCCGTCACCTTCACCAATATGGCTGACGGCATAAATGCCTTCGGGTTTGATTTCCTCGCTGAGCTTCTTCAGCAGGAATTGCTCTTCCACCGAAGTGCGCCCCGAAGTCACAATGGCTACGCGGGAATTCTTCAGCATGCGAGCGGTCGCCTGCAATACCGCGGGCAGCGTGGATACCGCTCCATCGAGTACCGACTGGAACAGGCGTGTCTCATCCTCAACTTGCTTGTAGAACATGCGTCCGCTGTCCGCCATCCAAGTGTCGTTCACGGCGTCGTTGCGACGCGGCGTAATGCGGTAAATCTTGCCTTCGCGAGAACCGATTTCACAGTTCACCCCAACACTCGACTCGGTGCAAATGCTCGGGGTTTCCTTGAGGAACCAGACACGCATCTTGAAACGGAAGTCGCGGCTGGTCAGCGCTCCCACAGGGCAAATATCCACCGTGTTCAGGCTGTAGTTGTTTTCCAATGCCCGACCCGGATAACAAGTGAGCGTAGAGTAGCTGCCGCGGTCAATGAAACCGAGCACATCGTCCTTGGCGATCTCGCGCGAGAAACGGATGCAACGCGAACAGAGAATACAGCGTTCGTCGTCGAGCATCACCCGCGGACCGAGTACGGTCTTCTTCGGCTTGACGTTCTTCCGTTCCACAAAGCGCGAATAGCCGCGCCCGTAATCGGTGGCAAACTCCTGTAAGCTGCACTCTCCTGCTTGGTCGCAAATCGGACAGTCCAACGGGTGATTGATCAGCAGAAATTCCATCACACCCTCGCGCATACCCTTCACGGCTGGTGTCTGCGTGCGAATGTGCAGACCCGGTGACGCCGTGGTCGCGCAGGCAATGGCGGGACGCGGCATCCAACCGATCTTCGGCTTGCCACTTTCGTCCAGCTCGGTCTCGCCCGTTTCACGGTTGCGCATCGGCGTTCCCATTTCCACCAGACACATGCGGCAGTTCCCCACCACACTGAGCTTGGGATGGTAGCAGTAATGCGGGATTTCCACACCAGCCAGCTTGGCGGCCTCAATCATGTTGGCTCCCTTGGGAACCTGGACTTCCTTTCCGTCAACGTTGACGCTGATCAGATCTGTTATGGGTGTGGACATATCAAAAACAAAAAGTTTTCAGAATCATGTGGTCAGACAATCTCCCATTCTTTTTTTGAAGCGGGATCCGTTTCGCCCTCTGTATAGGCTTTAAACTCATCGGGAAACTTGGCGAGAAAACTCTGTGTCGGCCATGAACAGGCCTCACCAAACGCACAAATGGTGCGTCCTGCGATCTGGTCGGCCACGGACTGCAGCAATGACGGATCTTCCTTGCGCGCATGATCGTGGACCATGCGGGTAGTGATTTTCTTCATCCACAGGCTGCCCTCGCGGCATGGCGTGCACTGTCCGCAACTCTCGTGTGCGTAGAAGGCATTGATGTTGGCAAGCGCTTCCACCATGTTGGTGCTATCGTCCATCACAATGACCCCACCCGAACCCGACATCGTACCGATCGCCGCCAGGCTGTCGAAATCCATCGGCACATCCTCAATGCCCCAATCGTATTCGGTGCCGTCGCGCAGCTTGCCCTTGAATCGTTCGCCCGCGCGCAAAATCTTCGCCGACGAG
>CAZYDZ010000046.1:0-3657 GCA_964646535.1 uncultured Opitutaceae bacterium | reverse complement strand
CGAGCCGCCCGGGATCACCGCCTTGAGCGTATGCCCATCGCGTATCCCGCCGCACACGTCGTAAATAAGCTGGCCCAATGTGACATCGCCACAGGCAAACTCGTAGTACCCAGGCTTTTTTACATGGCCTGACACGCAGAAAATACGCGTGCCCGTATTCCCCGGACGTCCGATCTTCGCGTACTCCGTCCCGCCCATCGCCACGATATGCTTCACATGGCAGAGGGTTTCCACGTTGTTGACCACGGTCGGGCACTGATAGAGACCGAGCACAGCAGGGAAATAGGGTGGCTTGATGCGCGGATAGGCGCGCTTCCCTTCCAGTGACTCGATCAACCCGGTCTCTTCTCCGCAAATGTACGCGCCAGCGCCGCGGTGGACATAGATTTCACAGGAGTAACCCGTGCCAAGGATGTTTTCACCGACAAAGTTATGCTTGCGCGCTTCATCAATCGCCTCTTCAAGGATTCGCGCGCCGTGCGGGAATTCGCCGCGGATGTAGATGTATGCAGTTTTAACGCGTACCCCCAGTGCGGTGATCATGATCCCCTCAATCAACTGATGCGGATCCTTATGGATGATATGCCGATCCTTGAACGTGCCTGGCTCGGATTCGTCCGCATTACAGATGAGATAGATCGGCTTGCCCGACTTGCGGTCGAGGAAGCTCCATTTCATCCCTGCGGGAAAACCGGCACCCCCACGACCGCGCACCCCCGAATCACTGACATGCTTGCAGATATCCTCGGGCTTCATGGTGGCCGCCTTTTTCAGGCTCTCATAACCACCGTTGCGGAGATAGCAGTCGATGTCCCGCGTGTAGCCAGGAGCATCGATATGCTTGAAAATCAAACGAGTTTCCTTCGGCGCGCTCATGAGACAATGACCTCCTTGTACTTGCTGATTTCTCCGCTGCGGATTTCCTTCACGATCTGCTCGGACTTCGCCTCATTGACGTTTTCAAACAGGGTGTCGCCCACCATCATGACAGGCGCGGTGCCACAATTGGCGAGGCACTCGACAAACTCCACGGTCACTTCGCCATCGGCAGAATGCCCGTGCTCATCACAACCGAACTCCTTCTTCATCTTGGAACAGAGCGGATACGCGCCACCGAGCGCACAGGAAAGCGTGCGGCAGACACGGATGTGATGTTTGCCGATCGGCTGCTGGCGGAACATCGGGTAAAACGTCACCACCTCGTAAACATTGATCGGCTGCAGCTCCAGTTTCTCCGCAATCCACTCAATCGCTTCGTTGCTGATATAGCCAACATCCTCCTGCACCAAGTGCAGTAACGGCAAAGTAGCGCTCCGCTTGGTGGGATAGTGAGGAATCACTTCCTCTATCTTGTTTAGCGTTTCCGGTTTCAGATTCATGGAAAATACTTTCTCTCTTGAACGGCTTAACGGTCACATTCTCCCAATACGAAATCGAGACTTCCCAGGATCACGGGTAAGTCTGATACCATGGAGCCGACCGATAGCTTCGACAAAATACTCAGGTTACAGAACGAAGGCGCGCGGATCTTCAACCGATACGGCACTCCGCCTCCCTTGGACACCACATAGAAACCGAGCGCTCCCTTCGGGTTTTCCGCCTCAAAATAGGCTTCCCCCTCGGGAATCTGCGGTCCCTCCGTCACAATCATGAAATTCTGAATCAGCTCCTCCATGCTGGTCAGAATCTTGTTTTTCGGCGGAGCAAAAATCTTCTTCGCATCGGTCGCATACCAGGGACCCGACGGTATCTTGGCAATCGCCTGGCGCAGAATACGCACCGACTGGCGGATTTCCTCAATACGCACCAGATAGCGGTCGTAAGAATCCCCGACGGTTCCCACAGGAACATCAAACTCGTACTGTTCGTAACCGAGATACGGATTGCTCTTGCGCAAATCGAGCCCGACCCCGCAAGCGCGCAGATTCGGACCAGTCAGCCCGTACTGAATCGCATCCTCTTTCGAGATCGCGCCGATCCCCTCCGTGCGGTCCACAAAAATACGGTTGCGGGTGAGCAGCTTGTCCACCCGTTCCACCACCGGCGGCAACTCATCCAGGAACTTTTCCACCCGGCTCAGCCATCCTTCGGGCATGTCGCGCGACACACCACCAATACGGGTATAACTGGTGGTGAAACGGGCTCCCGTCAATTCCTCAAATAGCGTGTAGAGCTTTTCGCGCTCGGTAAACGTGTACAAAAAGATCGTGAAGGCCCCCGCGTCCATCCCGTACACACCCAATCCCAGCAAGTGTGAGGAAATACGCGCCAGCTCACAACAGATCAGACGGATCGCCTGACAGCGCTCGGGCACGTTCACCCCCGCCAGCTTCTCAATCGTCATCGCATAGGCGACATTGTTCGACAACGGCGCCAGATAATCCAGTCGGTCCGTGTACGGCACGAACTGATTGTACGTCATGTTCTCGGCGATCTTTTCATCACCGCGGTGCAGATAACCGATGATCGGGTCGCACTTGGTAACCACCTCGCCATCCAGCTCCAGCATGATGCGCAACACCCCGTGTGTGGACGGGTGTGACGGCCCCATATTGAGCGTCATTTTTTCACCGTGCAGATCTTCGTTCTGCTGCGTGGTGTCCACCGCGATGCGGCTTTGCGCCTGCGCGTGCTTGTGGGCGATATCACCAATGGAAATTTCTCGTGTCTCAGGCATCGGAAGAGAGAGGTTTTTCGTTCTTTTCGGTCCAGCTCTGGTCTTTGGCGCGCGGCTCGCGCTCGCTCATCGGACCCTCCTGCGGAGCCACAAACGGCCCCCCCATCATCGGCGCCGACTGGACCCGCGCCGCCGTCACCTCGCGCACATCCGCCGCGGGGAACTCCGTTTCCTTCCCGGCCAAAGGGAAATCCTTGCGCAACGGATAGTACGGATACGCATCCCACATCAGAATCCGCCGCAGGTCAGGATGCCCCTCAAAGACAATCCCGAACATATCATACGTTTCGCGCTCGTGCCAGTCTGCCGCCGCATAGAGCGAGGTCAGCGACACCACCCGCGGCTCCTCACCACCCACACAATCGGCTGCCAGGCGCAGATAGTCGCTATGCTCAATCGAATACAGATGGTACACTGCCGTGAAACGCGGATCGGCCTCAACACCATTGTCGATAGCCGTCACATCCACCAGCAGGTCAAACTGCCACTCCCCCTTCAACGCGCGCACCAGCCCCAAAAGCTGATCCGCAGGACAATTGAACGCGGGATAATCCACAGAAGGACGTTTTTCCAAAAACGGAAACGCCCCTGAAATTCGTTGGGCTAAATCTTCACGCATGACAGCAAATAGAATAACGGTCAGGCGGTGATCAACCCGCGCACCGATCGCTCTTTGGAAATCTTCTCCTGCAACCGCAACATCCCGTCCAGCAGCGCCTCAGGGCGCGGCGGACAACCCGAAATATACACATCCACCGGAACAATCCGATCGACACCCTGCAACACCGCGTAAGAACGGTACATCCCGCCGCTCGAAGCGCACGCCCCCATTGCCACCACCCATTTCGGCGCTGCCATCTGATCGTAAATACGGCGCACCACCTCCGCCATCTTGTACGTCACCGTACCCGCCACAATCATACAATCCGACTGGCGCGGCGAAAAACGCATCACCTCCATCCCGAAACGCGACATATCGA
>CAZYDZ010000045.1:0-13379 GCA_964646535.1 uncultured Opitutaceae bacterium | reverse complement strand
GCTTTATTTTATCTTGGTTAGGCAACCTGTCCAACTTTTCCAGACCGGCTCAGGTTTTGCCAGTAAAAGGTGTTGAGGCATTTTGAAACCGCAGACGGTGCAGGTTGTCGAAGAGGGAAACGGATCTCACGCAAAGGTATTTAACGGAATTGCCATCCGTTACGGGATCACACAGGATACTGTCTACCATGTATTCAAAATCTGCCGCCTTCGTTCTCGGTACCCTTTTCTGTACGGTATTCGGGATGACCCTGCTGAACGCCCAGTCGATTCCCCCTGTGTTATCTCTGGATTACGAAGCCATGAAACAGGTACGGGGGGCAGTCAAAAACAAGGATGCCCGTTTCATGCCTGCATTTGAAGCCCTGCAAAAATCGGCTGACCAGGCACTCCAGACACAACCTATTTCGGTCACCCATAAAACCGGTAAAGCGCCAAGCGGAAACCCGCACGACTACATCAGCATTGGTATCTACTGGTGGCCCAATCCCAAATCAAAAGATGGCCTGCCCTATTTTCAAAAAGATGGTCATGTCAATCCGGAGGCCGAAGGAGAAACCTTTGACTGGCAACGCTCCAACCGCATGACCGACGCTGTGTTCAACCTCTCCTTCGCCTATTTTCTTTCCGGTCATGAGCCGTACGCGGAGCATGCCGCCAAACTCCTGCGCGTATTCTTCCTCGACAAGGAAACACGCATGAACCCACACCTGAACTATGGACAGTCCATTCCGGGCATCAACAATGGTCGCGGTATCGGCACCATTGAAACCGCCAATTGGATTCGACTGATTGACGCCATCGGCATGCTACAAGAGTCTCCGGCATGGACCAAACAGGATCAGGAAGGCATGGTAAAATGGTTTAAGGAATACCTCGACTGGCTCCTCAACAGCAAAATCGGTAAGGAAGCCAATGCCCTGACCAACAACATCGGTACTTGGTACGATGCGCAGGTGCTCTGCTTCGCACTGTTCACCGGACAAACAGACTTCGTGCGCAAGTACAAGGAAAAGGCCCTTGATCGCATGCTGCCGCAAATCGCCAAGGATGGCTCCCTGCCGCGCGAAGTGCGCCGCAGTCAATCGTGGGGATACACCATGTACTGGTTGGACGCCGCGGTCAACGTCGCCCAGATGGCACGCCATGTGGATCCGGAATTTCCCTATCGCGAAGAAAAAGGACGCTCCATCCGCAAGGCAATGGACTTCGCTTTCAGCTATATGGAACGCGTCGATGAATGGCCTTACAAAAACATCGGACAAATGACCCCTGGCAGCGCCCTGAACACCTATCTGCCAATCGCCATCTCCTGGTTCCAGGACCAATCCTACATCGACCAGTACGCCCGCATGCGCTCCCAGATCAACCCCAAAGACATCGTCAGGCTACGCTATCCGTTCGGCGAGTTCGCAATCGAAAAGCCAAGCCTGTCCAAATAGGAAGCTTGCAATCCCTCACAGACTATTGAAGAGTATCCCCTCTTCAATGGAGAGGTGACAGAGTGGCCGAATGTGCCTGACTCGAAATCAGGTGTACCGCAAGGTACCGGGGGTTCGAATCCCTCCCTCTCCGCCATTCGACGCATTCCGCTACGCTCCATTTGCTCATGGCAGGCCCCATACCTCAACCCTACTTACAATTACCAGAAGACGTTCAGCGCGTCGAATGCCCTGAGCCTGTCGAAGGGCTTTTCTGGCTCTATATCTTGTTGAATCCCACCGTTAGGTTTGCGAAATCCCGAATTATCCCGAATTAAGTCGAACGATCTCGAAGATCAATGACTTACGTGTTGTTTACACGGTTGGGCTGGGGCTGTGAGAGGTTTGGGGAATTTGAGCCGGATTCGGCTATTTTTTCAGAGGTTTGAGGAATTAAATGAATGCGAAAATAATCTCCGGGCCAGTCCGTCATAGGAGCCGGGCCAACGTCAATCAGTGACACTTTGCGCTCAATAAAGATCCCGGAATAGGCACGATAGAGTCGTACGCATTCGATTTGGTCGCGACGATTCCATATTCGTCTAGTCCAATAGTTAGACATGCTACGGTACTCGATATCTTTGAACCCAGAGGCAATCTGATCCCACCAGTAGTGCGTAAGTATCAGGTGGAGAGTCATTCTAAAACGGCTGGCTGGCCGCTTGACGAACAGCGGCCATGTGGCGGGTGTGGTGGATTGGGGGGTAGTCCATGACCTGGACGCTGGAGGGGCGGCGTTTGCGTGGTCCTAAGACCTGTCCGACTACCTGAGAGTAGCGGTAATGTAGAGCAATGATGACCTTTTGCCAGGATGCTTCGTCACCATATTCTGGATCTTCCAGATCGGCCTTGTTGAGCTTGCGCCACAGGGCATCGATATAGGCATCAAAGGAGGTCGGAAGGAATACATGGACAACCTCGTTAGTGCGTTCCATCACGTGTTTACACAAGAACCTGCAACGTACTGCAGGCTGGGTTTGCTGACGCATTTGAGCGTCCATATTAGAAGGTTGGCTCCAAGACCAGAAAACAGCCAGTACCTTATCCAGGTCGGAGTTGCTGAGAGAGGTACTGCTGAGGGGGATACCTGCGGCTGCATGACACTCCATCCGCGCCGCGCGATCGTCGGATACGTCACGGCCGTAGGAGCGCATGCCTTCCTTGGCTTTCTTCCACTTGACGAAATAGAGTTTTCTTTGGATCGGTGTCATAGTTGCAAGGGTTCTGCAATGGGGTTTCAGAGGCTATTCCAGAGCCAGTGAACCACGACCACTCCGCTGATCAGGAATGCACCAATCAACAGAGTGGCAGTGATCCAGACTCGTACGCGGATATTGATGGGGGTGCGCCTCATGGCTTCTTTATTCCTTTCGCAATAATGTCTGCAACCGCACCGGCTAAGCCGATGAAGAGGAATATTCCCAATAAGAGGAATGGGGTGAAAATTTCCTCATCAACCTGTGAACGCATCCATTGCAGACCGAGAAATATAACCCCCAGAAACACCAACAGGAAAGCGGTGGCACCAGCCGCGACAGCAATCTTCTTAATCATGGCTGGCCTCCTTTTCTAGTGTGTGAGGACCAGTCCATGAATTCTCAGAAAAAATGATATCCACAGATTGTACGTGTTGAATATAATGTACCTTTTCCGGTGGCAATCCGGTCATGGCGGGGCAAATGACCTCCCATAGATTCCTTTCATCGCGGGTTGATGGATTACCAAATATCCAGATTTCCTCGAATCTTACGCCCCGCGCTGTATTCTGATTAGTAAGAGATACAAACCCAAATTTCGGATGCTTGGCAACTATCGCAAAGCCCTTCGTTCTATGTGATAGAATCGGAGTGGACTCGGATCCTTCCACGAATTCTATAATCTCATAAAGCCTCGCTGCATGTTGCCGGGCGCCTCCCCGGGAAAAGAAGTGACCCAGGTAATCGGATTCTCTGTAATCGGCATTTACTCTTGTCAAGATATACTGGTCTGCATGGCGGCGTATACGGAAGATAGCATATTTACGTTTACAGAAATCACCAGACCAAGCTCGACGATCCTTTATAGGGTAAGCCGATGCGTCGCGTACAGGAATCATGATGCCCCCCCTTCCTCCGCCACATCAAACATCCTCATCTGGCGCTTGTCCTCCGACTCCGGTTCCGGCCGTTCTACGGCCTCGCCGGTGAACTCTTCGACCTGCCGGATTTGTTCGCCCCTGCGTAGAGCAGCCAGCCGATTTTCGGCAGCCAGGACAATCGTCCGGCTCACAGCCAAGCGGTCGATTTCCGATGGCACCAGGATACGCTCCAGCTCGACAGCAGAACACTGCTTCAGCAAAAACAACTGCGACTGCATATCCGTATAGAACCGCAGCTCACCGTTTTTGTAATGTGAGAATGGGTGTGTTTCAGGCTTCATCATCGTCATGCAATGGGTTGATATTCGCCACGTTGGTCGCGCTCGTAGAAGCGCAGGTGGATCTTCGAGAAGGCCGTGTGCAGGGAGTCATCGATGGCCTTCATGGCCCGCTTCCATTTCTTGTGTTCATAGTTGAGCTTACGTAGCCCCAGGATCTTATGGACAGAGATTTGCCCCTCCTTATCCACAGAGAACGCATCGGATATCAGCGTGCGTATCTCTGGCTTGGAGCCTTCGCACCACTCGTGCAGACATTGGTCGATCAGAGATTTCGCGGCCTGCAGCCGTTCATCGAATACAAACCGTTCCTGCACGGCGCGCACGATCTTGTAGCGGCCATCGTAGGAGACCAGATAGATATTCCCTTTCTTGCCTCCCAGCTTGGCTCCGTACTCACGGGCCGAGCGTTGGGCGAATTCGTCGATCGTAGCCAGGGAGGATTTCTTGAATCCATTGATGGCGGCAGTCAGTTCCCTGTGCTTTTCGACCAGTGCAGTGATCAGTTCATCGCGTTCCAGATCAACAGCCTTGATGCTGGAGATCAACACGAGGCGCCCTTGAGCGTCCTCGCGATATTGAGAGAGATCGATATTCTTTTTCATAAATGAGATTGTTCAGTTGTTATAGATTTCGGGTAGTGTGCCCGGCACATCAGACATGACCGTGATTTCCATGCAGACCAGGATCTTGCGGAAGCGTGGCCGCGCGATATCCATAGCGATGGATAGGCTGGAGAACGTGCCCAAGTCCTGACCATTCACGCGCATGAGCCATTTACCACCGCCCGCTGGAATAAGAAAGCAAGGTTGTTGCAGTAGTTTCATATTACCTCCTCAGGTCCAGTCAGGGGTTTCCATTGTCTGTGCGGTGATACGCAAGTGCGCCTCGCAAACGTGATCCCAGGAGAGATCCTCCTTGCGTCTGCCAGCCAGCTTGCGGCCATAGCGTAGCCGCTCAGTGATCGCCTTGAGGCCGTCCCGCTTGGAAGTCTGACGCAGCATTTCATAAGGCTGTTCAGAGTGTCCCTTGTATTCACAGGACAATGAGCGGTCAGGAAACTCCAGACCCCATTCCTGCAGGATCGCCGTCAGGTCCGCCTTGGTTGGCATGCTCGGCAACTGCACTCGGTGCACCCCGCGACGCAGCAGCTGATCCAGTTCGCCATTTGTTGCTCCCTTGGACTTTTCCATGAACAACTGGGTGCCGCACAGCACCAGCCCGCAGGATGTTTCGTCGTAGATCTCGCGCAATACCTCCAGGCATGAGAAGAAGCTCTCCCTGCGGTAGGTGTACACGAGCTGATGCACCTCATCGATCAGCAGTACCATATTAGGCGTGACCGCTCGCTTGATTCTATCTACCAGGGCGGCTGCCGATCCCTTGGGACTGACGCCTACTTTCTCCGCTATTCTGGCGATCATACCATGCAATCCGCTGGCTGCCTTGATGCGGATGTATGGTGACCGTCCGTGGTTGTTGTTCGCGGAATAATGCTCCATCGCCCAGGTCTTGCCGATATGGCTAGGCCCGATGAGGAACACCGGCGTCTGACTTTCGCGGGCCAGGTCACAGGCCGTCCAGATTTTTTTGGCCGTCGGCGTCTCCACAAACCCGATGCCGGCCCCCTCATAGCGGGCCTTCTCCAGACGCAGAAACTCGCGCATGGCCTTGATCAGCTTCTCCGGGATGTCGAGGCGTTCGCCCGTCTGCGGGTGGGTGTATTTACCCTGCATGATCTTGTAGATCACATTGGCAGAGTAGCCCACCTTCGTGGCGAACTCTTCCCGTGTGACCGGGTGTTTGTGATCAATGCACCAGAGGAATGAGGAGACAAGCAGCTCCTTTCCTTCCGGTGCGCAGTGAGCGATATTGGACCGCAGATTGTCCAGGCTGATTGCCCAGGACGCTCTGACAGTGTTTCCCGTACGGGCCGGATCAATCGTCCGGACCTCTTCTTTTTCTTCTGGTGTATTTGCTGGCGTTTCCATTTATTGACTTTGTTTGTGCCCTCCTCAGGGCGTTAAATCAGGCCCTCGGCAGAGAAGTCGTCGAAATCTTCCTCTGCCGGGGCCTCTATGTTTTCTTCGGCCAGATCGCTCAAATCATCCGATTGCGCGATCTGTGAAATCTTCTTCCGCTTGGCTCGCTGCGCCTGGTCAATCGTCTGTGCGGCGGCGACCACAGCAGCCTGTGACGGCTGCGCCAGTACCTCGCGATTGTGTGCCCGCGCCTGGGCCAGACGATCTTCGCGCGGCTGGAGTTGGGCGGCCACCTCATCGCGGATCGACTGGCGGCCGCGATGCACCTCGCCCATGCGCACACCCATTGCGTGATCATCGGTGATGTCCACCCGACGCACGTTGGCCACGCTGCCGAGGTAATGCTGTTCGCGTGCATCGAAACAATGCACCTGTGAGCCATCCGGTGACACATGCACCATTACAGCCTTCTCACGGCCATTGTATTCACGCAGCCAGGCGGCGTTGGCGATATCACGAAAAATCTGATCATCAGGGGAAATGTCACGCAGGCTCAGTCGGATCTGTTCACTGCGGATGGTGATGGTGCGGCGATCCATGTAGAGCATGCGCATTTCCGCAGGGTGCGGATGAGTGAAGCGATGCCCGCGGGCCAGCCTGGTCATACGCTCCAGGGGAGCCTCCATACGCTCCACGATCTCGGTGGAGTAGGACACCAGCTGTCCAGCCCTCGGATCGTCCAGGCGCATCCATTCCCCTGGCATGTATTCCGCTTCGGGTACCCGCTGGAAGCCTTGCAGATTGTGCTGGGTTCTCCAGTTCAGCCTGGTCACGAACTGATCCAGCAATTCCTCGAATTGATCATAGCTGAGCATGATGCTGGAGAGATCCAATTCTTTCGGGTCAATGCCCTTCTCCACAGCCTCCTGCAGGGTGCGTAGCACATAGTGTATCTGACTGTCTGCCTTCTTTTCGTCTCCGACCTCTCCACGGGTCAGATCGTAGCGGCGGCCGATGGTCGCAGGCAGATGATTGATGCGCGTGTGCAGCAGGCGGAAGAATGCCTCAATCCAGCCCTTCATCCACGGCATCCCTCCCTGTTCGACAAAGCCACTCTTGAGCAGACTGCTTCTTATGCGGCCTGTCGTCTCAATCCTGATCTGCCCTCCGAAGGTGCGCTCAAAAGCCAGTTTGTCCTCGCCAGACAATGACGCTGCTGCATTTTCCAGCAGCAGGTTCATCTGCCAGTCCTGTGGCAGCCCGTACGACTCCAGAATGGACAACACCAGCATACGCATGTCCGCCTGCTGCAGACCGCGCCGACTGCCAGCCTGGCCGCCGTCGCCATCGCTCTCCCGCATGTAGGCGGGAGCCACTCCCTTGGAGAGGATCGTTCCCGTGCCGACATCCAGCGCGAACAGCGCGGCGGGCCGCACGATCTGCGGCTTGCCATTGACGTACATCCAGACTTTGATGTCGAAAATTACATCGTCGAACGTGATCATCTGCAGCGGCATCAGCTTCGAGCGGTCGCGCAGCAGTTGATCACCCCAGTGATCGTGCGCAGCGAATTCACCGCGCTGGGTGAGCATTCTGGCGGCTGATTTACGTCGTCCGATTTCCTCGGAGACGATCCGCCAGATATTGCTGTAGCTCAAGCCCACAGGCATGTCCCTGTTTCTGCGCAGTGGCCCCATCGGCACAGCACGTCCACGTTCTGCCGCCCAGGAATACTTGTCACCGACTCCCGGCACTGGCCGTCCCTCGAACCAGTCATCCTTCATACGCTGGTAGATCGCCTGTACCGTATCGGGGCGTGTGCTTTCGCCGACCATGTTCACGACATACCCGATAAACTCAGGGTTGCCTGAAATCGCCGCCTTGTTGCCATTGTTCCAGTTTGGCGCAAACATGCGCCAGTCCCGCGCCTCGTACACAGGCCCCGTTGGTTGACCCCGTGTGTCTCGTTTGCGCCCTCCACGTTCCCACAGCGGGTATATAGAGGAAATCGTTTTCGCCGTCAGGCCCCTCCTGTGGAACCGCTGGCCCGCTTGTCTGTACGCTTCCATCCTTCCCATCCCTTCGACCAGTAACTGATCGATGAGCAACATCGCATGGATCTTGTGCATGATCATTTCGCGGATCTTCGACGTCAGTCGGTGGAATTCCGCAGTGTCACCACGTGATGCGATCAGCGTTGATACCGATGCAGGGTGAGACTGAACTGTCAGTGCAGTGGACATTTAGCGTGCCTCCTTTTCCTGTGCCGACAGAGCATCCTCGATGTCGCGCAAATCCTGATCCGCCCGCTTGAGCGCGTCCCGCATGGAGCGCACCCCTTTGAGGCGCTCTTCCAGCGGCACGCTTTCATCCACGAGTAAGGGAGACTTGCAGACCCTTTGCACACCCGTTGTAATCGGCTCGAAATCAGCAGCCAGCAGCTGCCAGAAATCGATCTGCTGGGTCTCCGATTTGGTCGGCATGCTGTAGGTCTTACCGTCCTTGCCAACTCGGCAGGTGTCCACGGTGGACACCTCATTGAGCATATTGGCCGCAAACGATTTGCCCACCTTGCAAAGATCAGCAATCCCTCTGGCGGAGAGTTTGGGGAACATTTCCACGGCCTTTAGAACAGCCTTTCGCTTGTCCTTATTCGTCCTCCGCAACCCATGTGCTGCATTCGCCCCCAACGCATGCTTGAGAGCAGCTTCCTTGCCGCCTGTGTGGATCCGCGCTTTGATCTGACCGATCTTGCCCTGGCGTGCTGCCAGCACACGGTGCCAGCCATCTCCCAACCAGTAGTAATCAGAACGTTCGCTATCAACGAACAGATCCACAGGCGGCACATCCCGACCATCGTCCAGGGCGGCAATCAGGTCATCGACGTGCTCCCAGTCCATCTCCACGCGCATTTGCAGCGCATGGTCCCCGTCGATCTGATCCAGCGGGATCGTCACGATCTGCGGCTCCGCGGAGTCACCAGGGCGGGCCTCCCCGCCCTGGTGTTCCGTTCTCTCGTTCTTTTCCATGGCACCGCTTTCCACGGCGGGCAAATTGGGTCCTTTGGGGTCGAATCGGTAGGCCATCACTCCATCGCGATCCTCTGCCTTGTTTCTTTCGAGCGTTTGTGCGACAGCCTCACCATAGAACTTGATCACACAATTCCGCGCGGCCGCATCGGCACCCGCCGTACAGGAGCAGGTGCGTTTGCCGATCCGCGCGTGGTATGTGTCGCCCGAACAGCGGACCAGGACGGACGTGATATAGTACCCTTCGAGAGGCGGTAAATTCTTCTTGTTGCTGGTTTTGGTGGTGGCTGTTTTACTCATAATATGGAAATTCTTAAAGGGGTCTTAATTACGGTTCTTGCCGCTGGGGTCATAGCCTTCTTTGGGTTGCTTTGGAGATACATTCGTCACCGGTTTTCCGTGGAGGTCACTGCTTGCGTGGGGAACCAATACCCGCCTCCCCTGAAGGGTTGGGTCATCACTGTGATCAACAAGCGGGCTACTCCCATTGTCATCTCCAGACTGGAGTGCAGAGGTCTCAACCCAAGTAACCCCATCATCCGTGACCTCAGTTATGGTAGGGGTTTGCCGGTACGCATTGCCCCATGGACATCTGGCACAATCTACCTCAGACCGGGTGCAGTGGAAAAAGAGAGACTTCCGGCCAGAGGCAAGTTTTTCCTCACTACATCCATGGGAGAGGTTTTTCAAAGCCCGCCTTGTGTATATCATCCGGGAGATTTCACCTCTACAGGAGAGTACGAGCCAAGCCCGATAGATATAGGACCACACAGATCGTAAGCGATAGTGGTGCACGGAAGTAACATTGCTTTGTGGTGACTTACTCATGAGTACCACTCCCTCCGCGCCCACGCCTTGGCCGCCATCTTCTCGGCGAACTCCGCCTGCACCGCCTTGCGGCGGTACGTCCACCATGCGCGCCAGCCGACCGACGCGCAGAGGGTCAGCACAGCGGCCAGAGGGTGCGTCCACAGCAGCCAGCCGGACAACAGCAGGGCGTAGGACAGATTCACGGCTTCGCAAATCTGGTATTTGGCCAGGCGTCTCATGGCTGCTCCTCCTTGTGGTCTTCCCGGTCCGCCTGCCGCGCGGTCGCCTTCGCCAGGCGAATCGTCACAGGCCAGCCCAGGAATGTGCCCACCACCAGCCAGCCTTCCAGCGGCAGGTAGGTCAGCAGCCAGATCGTGCTGATCACCGCCAGTAGGCCGATCAGCAGGGTCGCAATCGTCAGGATATTTGATGCTTTCATAGTTACTTGATGTGAGTCATGGTTTCGTTCACTCTGGCGACATGAATCATGTTGAAGTCGTTTGTTACCATATCGCTGGAGAGATTCAGAAGGCGGTCCTCATTGAGGGGATGCCTCCTTTACCGGAGTTACGCCCTGGGATGCCCTATGAGCAGTCTCTGGAGCTACTCTTACAGATAGAACAGCAGACCCGCACTGAGCTTGATAAACAGTTTTGGAATGTATCATGCGAAACAGAAATTCGACTCCCTTCTTCTGTGCATAGCAGGTATATGGCAGCCATGCGTTGTCTTCACGCGGTAGACTTTTGCGGAGCCCTACTGATGCCAGCCAGCGATGGATCCGAACTGCCATTTGCTTCATCCATCCCCTGCGATAAACTACTGCAGTGGATGCTGATTCAATTGTGGCACCGTAGATTTGATCATTGGCTTCAGTCCGTTGCCCTGACTGGCGGTGGGACTGGCCCATTGTTTCCTGAGACGGGGAGGAATAATTAGTAGATTTCTTTTTCATAGGTTATTTCTGCAGTTTGCGCCCAATGTGCGCGTAAAGGTCGATCAGGAGGGGGCGAGGAAGACAGTCGGTGACTTCGCGCATGGCCTGGGACATCAGGGGGGCGTCATAGTTGGCGATACTCATCAGCCACAACGTGCCATTCTCGCGTGGAATGCGGATGGACTTGCGTAGCTCCTGTCCCCGTGCGCTGGCTCCGTTAGACTGGAATCCCATTAGCTTGCCCGTGTCAAAGCAGCGTTCGATGTGCTGCGAGGAGTATCCAGACGCCGCCGACAGCTCTTTCACCGTCAGGTGATCCGTGCCCGCAGGCAACCGGAAGTCGAACAGTATCTGGGTCTGGTTCATTTGGCTTTAGAAAGGCCGTTTATCGCACGGATCAAACGACGGGAATGCCTGCGTCCGTTGAGGACTTCAGCTAAGTGTTGGTACGTAACTCCCAGCCGAGGAGCCACGCGCCGATATGACCATCCGAGGTCTTTGAGCCGTTGCTTTGAGGCTCCCAACTGGGTCTGGTTATTCAGTTCCATATTGTATCAATCAAGATTTTCTGGTCTGTTCTCTAGTGAACATCCACATTTGTGGATCTTCGTTCGTTTATATGCAAGACAAAAAATCAACAAATGAGGATTTTAGATCCCGCCTCATTCGGCTTATCGAATCTACCCATGGGAGTGGGGCTGAACTCTCACGTCGAACAGGCATCAGCCCTCAAGCTATCCACCAATATACATCTGGTCGGGTTCCAAAAGCAGAACAACTACATGCCATCGCCACGGCCTTAGGATGTACGATGGAATATCTCCTCACGGGAGAGGATAATGGCATAACTCCACAGCCAAGAGATCTAGACCGCGTAGCTATCATTCAGCGCATACAACAAATACAGTCGGACTTAGATGACTTGATGCGCACCCTCAAAAAAAAATAGCATCATTGTTCACGCATGAACACCGTAACCTGATTGCTTGCCTTGGACGCTGAATTGCAAATACTGGCTCAAGGTGAAAAAAACAATAAGCAGAATATCAATCCTTTGGGTGCTGCTGTGGCTAGGGGTAATAGCAGGTACGGGGATGGCAATCATATCAAAAGAACATACTTGGCCGTGGATATGTATCGCTGGTAGCTGGAGCATTCTGTTTGGGCTACGATTGAGGAATGCGTATCAAAGAGGACACTACAACCCCACAAAGAGTCTGCCTGGCGGATATCTTTGGCTACTCCTTGTGGTGAGTCTCATTATTATGGCTCTAGGAATATGGGTATTCCACGAGGACTATAAGTACAATGATTCACGGGTGAATCAATTGATCAAAGAGATTGCAACTGCAGAGCTGAGAATAGAAGAAATTCTCAAGGATAGACCGAAAAATCAAACACCGAGAGAGCAATTGAACGATCCGAGCTGGGTAGAAGAAGCCATGTTAGCTGGTGCTCTCTCCGCCAAAAACGAAATTTTAGATAAGTATTGGAGCCAATCCGAGAATAGTCTACTGGGGTATCGGATTAGCTTATGGGGTGGCATCGCAGTGATCGTTATTTGTGGCTCACTGATCTTCTGGTGCTATAAGCGGGAGAAGGAAAAAGCCTCCCAGTAACCACACGAACGCCTCCAACCACAGTAAATCCCGCTAACGAGAAGTGCGGGATTTTTTGTGTCATGATGCTGGCTTTATGCCAGCAGCAGCACATCACCAAAACCCGGAATCGCCATGTAAATTCTCGATATTTCCCCCGCAGAGTGGTCCCGCACACACAGCGTCGCGCTGTGTAGTCCCGACCCTCTGGCGGGGGTTTTCTTCTATTTCCCTCCTCATTGCCACCGCTTACCAGTGGTGGCGGCGTGCCGTGACCGCAGATCGCTGGCTGATTCCCGGCGCGGCACGCATTGAGGGAGGTGCAGCATGATCGCGCAGGTCCCCGTGGAGTGGTCCCAGATCGGTATCTGGCTCGGATGCTTGGCCGCTGTCATGCTCATGCTGAAGCTGGGGCTGGATATCTGGAAAGACCACTTCCGTGCCCCTGACCCATATCCGCCGCTGCACAAGGAATTCGCTTCCTCCAGCGATCACAAAAAATTGGGTCAACGCCTGGACAAGCACATTGAAGACACCGATCGCCGATTTGCCGCGATGGCAACCGCCAGCAGCGCAGGCCGCGAAAAAATCTATCTCAGCCTCCGCGAGCTGGAAAAGAAAATGGAACGGATGGATGAGCGGACGAAAAACACGGGTGATGAAGTCAAGACCCTCAGCTCCCGCATGAACGACTGGAGTGACGAATTTCTGGCAGCACTTCCCGCTACGATCGCCGCTGCTGTAGCGGCCGCCATCAAATCGCAGAAAAATAATGAATCCTGAATACCGCAGAAAAATCGTACGTGAAACCATCCTGGAATCATTGCAAGCACAACGGCCAGGCAGTCTGCCGCCCGAGTCTGTACTGCGATTCCTGAAAGACAGGGTCTCAACCCCGTCTCTGTCCGAGGTGAATGAAGAGCTGGATTATCTGGAGCAAAAAGGTTTGGTCCAACGTAAGTCCAGTGAGATTTCCGTGGCCTATGTGCGCTGGCAGATTACAGCAGCAGGCATCGAATACTTGGAGAAGGAACGCATCATCTGATGAACAAAGTCCGCGCAGATTCCAAGCTCGGCATGTTGCCCGCTGCCACGCAACAGGAGATCTACCGGTTGTCATGCGAAAT
>CAZYDZ010000044.1:5141-13413 GCA_964646535.1 uncultured Opitutaceae bacterium | reverse complement strand
CACTGTCCTGTTTCCCGACGAGAGAATCGGTGTCGCTGGGGGCGACTGGAGTCATCAGCCGGGGGTGATCGCTGAGCGTTTTGAAATCGGCGATATCCAGCGCATGGTGGAAAAAGGATTTCGCGTGGCAGAGGGCTCTCTCGCATTGTTCATTCGTGATGGGGTTCTGTCAGAAATCCTCGATCCAGGTAGCTACAACCTCAAATCACACGGTCAGCGCCTGCTTGGGCTTGGCGGCAAAGCTACTTGCAGTGTCGTTATGGTGGACAGCGGTCAGTTGATTTTGCCCGTTCGCATCGAGGGTCTCCGTTCCAAGGAAGAAATGGAGGTCAAGTATTACGGCGAGATTGTGGTGCGCTTCAATCCGCGCAACGCGAATCACTTTTTAGTGAACCTGCTCAAGCAGGCCCGCAGTTTCAGTTTTCAGGATATGTCCGAGTTGCTGGAGGGAGAAATCCGTTCCGCGCTGGAGGATTTTTGCAATACGACTGGCATCGACGAGTTGGTCAAGGACCCTGATCGGCGTCTGCGTTTGGAGATATTGTTGAAGAATGCCCTCAGTCTGGCTTCGGAGGAATGGAGTGTGGATATCGTGCGTGTCTCGTCGGCCGAGTTTTACGGCAAAGCCTACGAGGAAATTCGTATCAAGGCTGGGGATGCGGAAGCCAGGCGTCGCGATCTCGAGTTTACCGAAAAGTTGCGCGAACTGGCCACCAAGGAGAAAATGGGTGAGTTTCACTCCGAGCATGAGTTGGAGGAATATGTCAACTCACTGGCTCATGAGCGGGGAATTTCCGATGCGCGCCGTGGGTTTGAGTTGGATCGTATTCGCCAGGTGCACCGTCATGAAATGGAGGTGGCCGATCTCGCACACCGCATTGAGGAAGAGACCGAATTGTTGCGACACGAACTGGGCCTGAAAAGTGAACGCGATTTGTATGACCGTGAAAAACTGATCGCGGATACACAGGCTCAGGTGGAGGCTGGCGAAATCGCGCTTGAGCTGAAGAAAAAGAAACGGGCGCTGGAGCGCGACGATCTGGCTGCGCGCGCCGAACTGTTGGAGGGCCGGGATATCCGTGCCTTGATCAGTTTGGTGGATGATCCCGACAAGCGTCGTGATTTGCTGCGGGTACACCAGCAGGAATCCCTGCAGGGAAAAAGTGTGGAGGAAATTCTGGCCTTTACCGCGGGGGATTCTCCCTGGCTCTCCCAGGCGCTGGCAGAAATCATGAAAGCGCGCAGGGAAGACCGTGAAACGAATTTGCAGGAGATGCGCAAACTGAATGCCGAACAGGTGAATCAGTTGGAACGTATTTTGGGCAAGGCTTTCGATGTCGCATCCGACGCGGCTAAAAAAGGTACAGGCAACACGATTATCAACAAGTGAGCTCTTCTGGTTCCAGTCTGGTGGCATGTCCGCATTGTGAAGAATGGGTGGCGCCCGCTGCCGTATGCGAGAATTGCGGCAAGGATCTGCAGGGAGCCTTGCCAGTGGCGACGGAGCCTGTGGATGAGGCAGCGCCAACACGAGTGCTGCATCGGGCGGATACCCAGCCTGAATCCCATACGGGTAAGGGGATTTCCAATACGGTTGTGGGGCGTGAGTCAGTCAGGGAACCCGTATCTGCCAGTAGGGGTTCTCCGCTGAATCATTGTCCCGACTTTGAGCTGGAGTATAACAGCGCACGCATCTTTCTCAGCAATCAAATCTCCTCATTTGCGTTTCGCCTGAAACCGCTCTCCACCAGAGTGGGGCAATTGCGCGATATCGTGTTGCGCGTGACCTGCCATCATGAAGCGGGGACCGCACAAAAGATGGAGCGGCAGATCTACGGGGTGTATGGTGAGTCGCCTACTCCGGTCAGCATCAATTTCTCGCCCGCCACTCCCGGTGTGGATATTGATTCGGAAGTCTCGTTGAGCTATTTTGTAGAGGGAGAAAAGCAGCAGTATGTCGGTTCCTTCTTATGGGATTGTCTGGATTCACAGGCGAGTTCCCGCGGGGTCATCGAAAACCTTATTGTCGATTTTAAGGGGATGTCGGCGAATACCGCAGCCGACCAAAACATTCGTGTCCTGGAAAACTTTAACCCATCGGGCGGACTGAATCCGGTGGATGCGTTGCGACAGCTCAAACTGGAGCCTGTATGGAATCCCGTACCGTTGTTTTCGCGCAATGGTTCCTCTGCGGTGACGGTGACGGAGAGTTCCGATGTGGTGATGCCCGTGACCTTGACGGCCTCCAGCGGGAAAGTGGTGCATTTTCTGTCGGTGCCGGATACCGTGATCGGGCGTGGCAAAGGCCCCTCGATGATTCGGGTGCTGGCAGGAGAAAACGAGCAGAAGCCCTATGTGGCCGCCGTGATGGGAGTGAGCCGTCAACACGCGACGATCCGTTTCCGCGAGGGCAGGTTTTATATCGCGGACGGCGCGGTCAAGGGTGCGGAGATGCAGCACTCCAAAAATGGCTGCTATCTCGAAGGGACGCGGATTGGCCGGGGGAACTGGACGTCCTTGCCATTATCGCAGCGACAGAGCCTGATTCTGGCGGCTCCACAGGCGGGAGAGTTTGAAGGGATTCCCTATGAAGTTCAGGTGCGCCCGGATGTGGAAAATCCCGAGCGCGCAGGAATGCTGTTGCTGACCTCGCCTTACCGTCCCGACGAAGTTTTCGCATTGGTCCACGGCTGCGCCGAAATTTCCGACTTACTTGGATCGGCGACCCGTGTGCGGTTCGACCTGAAAAAGGGCCAGTCCCGTCTGGTGGCAGATGGAGGCTCCCTGCGCTTTCGTCCGGGTTCCTCCTTCCGTGTGGAAGAGGTGGCCTGGTCCTGTTTGCCTTACGTCAGTGATAACACCTAATTCCTCTCTACTTATGAAAAAAAAGTTATTGTCCCTTGCATGGGGAAGCTCACTCTTGTTGTTCGCTGCGGGTTGCGAGACCACACGTCCGGTGGTGGAACCAGTGACTTACCCGACGGGTTTGCAACCTGGTAATACGGCCACCGTGCTGACAGGTGCCCTGAGCTATGGCTGGTCGTTGCAATCTGCCAATCGCGATCAGGTGGAGTTTGCCAGCAGCACAGCCGCCCGCCTTAATCAGAAAGGCTTTCGCGAGACCAACCAAAACCCGGATCTGTTGATTTCGTTCAGGCCTGCGTTTAATATCTTCGATGAGACGGGTGAGTACGTCATTTACGAAGGTACTGCCCATATTGAAGTGTCCCGCACTTATGACAACCGCACGGTAGCCAGTGAAAATGTCGTGCAGCGCGGTAAGCGGATGCTCGGTAAGGAGGGCGCCTTGCGCGATGCAAAGACCCGTCTGTCGCAAGCTTCAACCGAGTGGATTGTCTCCTCGCTGACCACCGATGCGTTGGGGCTGGCAGCCTCGGATGTCCGCGTGGGTCTGCCTTCGGGGATGGGCTCGGTCGATCAACGCATGTCAGACTATTCCAAGCTGTTCATTCGTGAGGTCGGCAGTGTGAAGGGGGTGCAACGGGTCACCTCAATCGGGCAGGATGCTGCCACACGTCAATTGAGCTTCCGTGTCGTATTTGATCCCACTCTGTTCCCCGAGGGAATTCTCAACCGTCTGTATCAGTTGCCCGCGCTGGGGATTGGCTCCCGTTGACGGTTCTATACGCCCTTATTGCTTTTTTGTTAACACGACTTAAATACCCATGAACAAAATCCGATTTTTCCTAACAATCCTGCTGGCGGTGGCGCTGAGCAGTCCTGTTTTGCAGGCTGGTTATACCCAGGAGCAACGACAGGCCCTACTGGAAGCAGTCAATCAGGCCGTGACCGATCTGGTGGCTTCATCGCGTGTCACGCGTGACGAGCCGATATCGATTTTGCCACTGGCTGGGGACCAGGACCGTTTTATTGAGGGCCAGTTAAAGAATGCAATCACTCGTGCAGGATTGACCTATGTGGAAGGGCGCAATGATCCGGTACTCGATGAAATTCTCAAGGAAATTGCCTGGGATGAGCGCAAGGAAGACATTCTGGATGCAACCACTCTGGACAAATTTGGACGTCTGAAATCCACCCGTCTATTGTTGTATGGCGGGGTGCGCGAGGTCAGTCAGAACAACCAGCAAGCCTACGCCGAAATCGAGTTGCACCTGACATCGATTGAAACCAAACAGCATTTGTGGGGTGATCTGGTGGTGCGTCGTCTTTATCTGCCCGAGACGGTCATCGGGGTGATTGATCTGGATGCCAATCTTCGGCAAATCCTGCAGAATGCGTTTCGCAAGAATGTTGTGGAGGTGCCGATAGCTTCAGCGATGACGGGGACCCGATCCATTGTGGTGGGTCCAATTGCCGGTGATATTGATGGTTATGTGGCTTCGTTGGCAGAAACGATGCTGACTTCCGGCAACCTGACAGTTTCGCGGGCCAATTCTCCGACGATCAGCGAGATTCGCAAAGGATTGCGCGACAGTCAGAGTGGTAATTATGCGGTGCTGACCGGAGCGGTGCGCGATCTGTCGGTGCGTCTGGCTGAGACCCGTCCGCTGTCCAGAATTTATGAAGTCACCGCAGAGGTGCAGTTGCGAATTGAAGATGGGCTGACCGGGAACACTCTGTGGAGTCGCAACATTCTGGCTAACGAGCGTTATTCTGAAAGTGTGGGTGTGTGGGATTTCCTGAAGGAACATCACCGTGTGGTATGGATTGTCCTCGGGGCGCTGGTGGTACTGTTTCTATTGCGTTCTTTCCTGCGCTCGATGACCCGTGCCCGGTGACTTGGTGGAACACAATGATTGCAGGGGTCGGATCGCCGTGGACGTTGGATGCGGTCGGCCAATCGGAAACGGGTCCGTATCGCAAGCGCAATGAAGATGCGTTTGTGATCTGTGCCAATCCCTCTGTTACATCGCAGGATCTTGTTATGGATCCGTTGACTGCTCATGTCCTGCAACAGCCGGTGATTCTGGCGGTAGCGGATGGCATGGGGGGACATCAGTTGGGCGGGGAAGCCTCCCAATTGGCTTTGCAGTCCGTGTTGCCCGCATTGTGCGAGGTGCTCGACAGGAGTCCATGGAGTTTTCCCCTGCACTGGAAGAAACAGGCGTCTGCGGCACTGCTGTCGGTATGGCATGCCTTGCGTGAACGTTTTGGCGACAGTGAAAACAGTACCAGCGGCACTACCTTGACCTTATTAGTATTGTACGGTCGCGGTGCGGGTCTGTTGCATATTGGCGACAGTGTAGCCTACCGTTTGCGCAGACAGCAACTTTCTCTATTGAGTGAGCCACATAGCTACGTGGGGCGATTGGTGCGGGAGGGACGTTTGCGGGCTGAAGACGCTCGTTATCATCCAAAGCGCAATATCATCGAAATGGCGCTGACGAATGATCCCAACCTGACTCCTCTTCCTCAGGTAGCCTGGTTTCCGGTTCGTTACGGGGATCAATTTTTGCTGGCCAGCGATGGGCTTACCGATGGCCTGGAGGAAGAGCAGATTGCCAGTCTGATGCAGGAAGGCTCCAGCCAGCCACTGGAGCGTCGGCTGTATTCACTGATCGAACAAAGCATCACCCGCAGTGGTCGCGATAATACAACGGCGATCTGGGCGCGGGTCGGATATCCCTAACCCTCTATGAACCTTTCAGACGATCCCACCCGTATGGTAAACCCGGATAATGGCGACGGCGAGGTGCTGTCGTCTGGTCAGTTGTTTGGCAAGTATCGTATTGAGCGCCTGTTGGGCCGCGGAGGGATGGGAGCGGTGTATGCGGTGAAGCATGAGATGCTGGGGACGCGACATGCGCTGAAAGTGATTCATCGTGAACTTGCGGGGCGTGCCGAGATGATCGAGCGCTTCCGTCGCGAAGCGACGGTGATGGCGCGTCTGCGCAACGCGCACATTGTGCAGGTGGATGAGTTTGGCGAAGAGGACGGTACTCCCTGGTTGCGCATGGAACTGGTGGAGGGCACCGATGCAAATGGTTCTTCGTTGAGTGAGTATCTGAAGTCGAAGGACGGCAAGCTGCCACAGACAGAAGCACGTGAGTTATTGCGTCAGATACTGGAAGGCCTGTCGGTGGCACACGCGTCTGGCGTGGTTCACCGCGATCTGAAGCCGGCGAATATTTTATTGAGTTGGGATGGGGATGGAACCCCGCATGCGAAGATCACCGACTTTGGTCTGGTGCGCATGGTGGGAGAGGACTGGCTGCGCAGTCAGGTGGAACGTACAGTGGCCAAGTCGCTGACATTGAGTGGACAGGAGACACGCGTCAGCGGAGACACTTCCGAGGGCACTTCTACCCGCGCACTATTGGGCACTTATGCGTATATGTCGCCAGAACAGAAGCGCGGCGAGGAAGCGGACGAGCGCAGCGACCTGTACGCCGTGGGCCTGATCGCTTATCAGATGCTGACGGGCGAGGAGAATTTAGGATTGAAGGCTCCATCACGCATCAATCCTGAGTTAAGCCTTGTCTGGGATGGCTGGATCGAAAAGGCGACCGAGGCAAAACGTGAGGATCGTGTGGGCAGCGCAGGGCAGATGATGTCGTCGTTGCCCGGAGCTAAGGGGAAGGGTGTGGTGAGTGGAAAAAAAGACTCATCGGGCCTCTCCGGTTTGTTTCGGGTGGCGTTATGGCTGATCTTGCTGAGTGGTTTGGGCTATGTCGGTTGGTGGGGTTATGGTGAATGGGAGAAGAGAGAGCAAACAGCCACAGCGGAGCGCTTGAAACTGGAGGAAGAGGCTCGTTTACGTCAGTCTGAAAGCGACGAGATCATGCGTTTGCGCGAAGCGGTATCGACATCCTTGTCCGCAGGTAATCTGGCGGATGCGGGTCGTTTGTTGTCCGAACTGGAATCCCGTGGTGTGAATGTTGCGGATTTGCGACGGAGCTATGAGAACCTTGGCTCCGCGCGCGAAGCGCGTGCCCGTGCAGGAGAGGCAGAGGCGTTGCGTAATCGTACCAAGGGGCTGGTGGGAGAGGATGACGAAGGTTTGCGTAGTGAAGTGGCTCAAATGGAGTCAACCTGGCTGGCCGCAGAGCGCGCATTTGCGAGCGAGGTATGGGGCGAAGCATTGAGCGGTTATGACCGAGTACTGAAGTCATGTCAGGAGATTGATCAACAATGGGAACATCGCAAGAATGCGCGTGACTTGCGCAGTCGGTTGGAGGTTGCGTATGCGGAAGCCAGCCAACGTGTGGAGAGTGTGAAAGACAAAGGAGCGAGCGACTTGCTCTCGGAAGCGCACGCACAGCAAACGAAGGGAACAGAACAATATGGCAAATCCGCGTTTGCGGAAGCGATTACTGCATGGCAAGCCTCGCTGGATCAGTTGCCTGCGGTATCGAAGCGTTTACAGGAGGTGTTGGATTGGCGCAAGGCAGAGTCTGAATGGAATCAGGCTCTGGCCGAAGTGAATGTCAGCTTGCTGAAAGAACACGTCGGCACTGCCTGGTCGAGCTTACAGGAAACGGTGGGCACTGCAAAGGCGAGTGAGAAAAATCCCGTTGCGGGAGCGCGAATATATCGTGAAAGTGCGACCGCTTTGTATAAGTTGGAAGAAGAAGCATGGTTGTCTGCCGCCAGAGCACTAAAAGAGAAGAAAGATTGGGAGGGCGTCTTACGCTACACGGCTCTCATTTTAGGTCGTAATGAAAGTCATCGCGAAGGCCAGTTGTTGATAAACGAAGCGGCGGATCAACTCAAACCACGTTTACGTATCGTTTCCGTGTTGCCAGACGGTCAAGAGGTTGCAGCAACGTTGGTGTACGGAGACCGTGAGGTGAAGCTGCCGCATACGCTGGAATTACAGAACATCGATAGTTTTAAGGGATTCATCCTATATGAGAATAATGATAAGCGTTATCGGGGGACACCTGTCATCTTGAGTATAGATTGGAAAGGAGTCCGTGAATTGAAGGTGAGTTTGGCGGAAGTGGATGTTCCGCGGGCAGGTCAGGCTGCGACAGTCGATCTGGGCAGTGGTATGAAATTGGATATGATTTGGGTGAAGCCAGGTACTTTCAAGATGGGAAGCCCGGCTTCGGAACGAGACCGTAGTAATGACGAAAACCAGTTTCAAGTGACATTGAGCCAGGGCTACTGGCTGGGTAAGACCGAGGTGACCCAAGCGCAATGGCAGGCTGTGATGGGGAACAATCCGAGTCATTTCAGAGGAAGCAATTTGCCCGTGGAACGGGTAAATTGGGAAGAAGCGATGGCGTTTTGTCGTAAATTAACGGAGAGGGAGCGTGCGGCTGGTCGATTGCCCGCAGGTTATGTC
>CAZYDZ010000044.1:2368-5131 GCA_964646535.1 uncultured Opitutaceae bacterium | reverse complement strand
GACGGAGGCACAGTGGGAGTACGCCTGTCGCGCGGGAACCACGGAAGCGTACGCGGGGTCGTTGGAAGCGATGGCGTGGTACGGTAACAACGGTGGCGCTCGCACTCAACCGGTAGCCACGAAACAGGCGAATCGTTGGGGTTTTCATGACATGCACGGCAACGTGTGGGAGTGGTGTCTGGACTGGTATGGCACTTATCCTTCAGGAAGTGCGACCGACCCTCGTGGCCCTTCTACGGGCTCCTACCGGGTCTTTCGCGGGGGTGGCTGGGGGGTTTCCGCTGGCTACTGCCGGTCGGCTCTCCGCATCAACGGCTCGGTGGTCAGCCGGCGCTACGGCCTTGGCTTCCGGGTCGCCCTCAGTTCAGTTCCGTAATGTGAGTTAAACCGAATAGCCACAAAGATCACAAAAACCACAAACCGCAGATGGCATAGATTGGCACAGATATAAAAAATTATCTGCGATCATCTGTGCTATCTGCGGTTCCCTTATTTTTTGCGATCTTTGTGTTTTCCTCTTGATCATGTAATTACTATGTAATTATAATACGGCATTATGAAAACCACATTGATAGCGATTGGGAATTCACGGGGTGTACGGCTTCCGAAGCCGTTGATAGAGGAGTGTGGGTTGGTGGATGAGGTGGAACTGGAGATTCGGGATCGGGAGATTGTGTTGCGGGCTCCTAAAAAAGCGCGCGAGGGTTGGGAAAAAGCATTTGCAGAAAAGGCTTCTTCCGATGATCGTGTGGACAGGAATTGGAGAGAGGTTCCGACACAATTTGAAGAGGAGGAATGGGAATGGAAGTAAGTCGATTTGAGGTATGTCTGGTTACTTTGGACCCTGCTGTGGGTAGGGAAATTAAGAAAACCCGACCGTGTGTGGTGATTTCACCCGATGAAATGAATCGCCATATTCGCACAGTGATTGTGGCGCCGATGAGTACGACAGGAAATATTTATCCCACGCGCGTGGTCTGTCGTTTTCAGGGAAAACAGGGGCTGATTGTTCTCGACCAGGTGCGCACGATAGACAAGGTTCGGCTGGTAAAGAGATTGGGACGCCTGCCACAGTCCACCGCAAACCGTGTGCTGGAGGTTCTGCAGGAGATGTTTCAGGAATGAATCTTACGGGCGGAAAGGAACCACAGATTGCGCAGAGGATCGCAGATGATTCACCACAAGGGCACCAGGACACAAAGATTTTGCAGGAGCCGGCTTTACGCCGCGACCAGGTCCCATGCCACGTTCGGGGTCGCGGCGTAAAGCCGCTCCTACAATGGGGTGCCCTTCGTATCTTTATGAGAGATTTCCCTCCTCTTACGATACGGGTGTGCTCAGATCGCTGAATGCCTGCGAATCCAATAGTTTGGCAAAGTAGCCGTCGCGTGAGCGTAGTTCTTCGAAAGAGCCGATCTCAACAATGCGTCCTTTGTCGAGTACCACAATGCGGTCCGAGTTGAGGATCGTGCTGAGGCGGTGTGCGATGGTGATTACTGTGCGGCCTGTGGCAAGGCGATCCAACGCTTCCTGAATGAGATGTTCGCTTTGGTAGTCGAGGGCGCTGGTGGCCTCGTCCAGGATTAGCAGGCGCGGGTTGCGCAGAATGGCGCGTGCGATGGAGATGCGCTGGCGTTGTCCGCCTGAAAGGGAGACTCCGCGTTCCCCGATCATGGTCATGTAGCCTTGCGGCAGGTTTTCGATAAACTCCCCGGCATTGGCCTGCCGCGCAGCTTCGTAGATCTCCTTGTCACTGGCTCCGGGATGGGCGAAACGGATGTTATCCAATACGGAGCCTGATAGCAGCAGGTTTTCCTGCATGACTACCGCAGACTGACGGCGCAGGGAGCGCATGTGCAGTTTTTCCTGCGGGATTCCGTCGATAAGGATGGTTCCTTGTGCCTTGTACAGGCCGAGCACGAGGTTGGCGATGGTACTTTTACCCGATCCTGACGGGCCGACAAAGGCCACGTGTTCCCCTGGCTTGATGTGTAGATTGAAATCGGTAATAGCAGGAGTGATCTGGCGGGAGTAGGCGAACTGGACATTTTGAAATTCAATATCTCCCTTGAACGCATCCAGTTGGACTTTACCCTTCCATTCCTCGACATAGGGAGAGTCGAGCAGTTCCTTCACGCTGTTGAAGGCCTCACGGCCAACGAAATACTGTTCGCTGAACTGGGTGAAGGCGTGAATCGGGCCTAAAATAATGGGTAGGGCAACCATAAAGGCAAACAGCGAGCCGACGGAAAGATTGCCGCCAATCACAAAAAGGGCGCCTGCTCCCAATACCAGCAGGGAAATGGACTCGCTTACTACGTACACAAAGGTGCTGAATATGGCGCTACTCTGAATCTGGCCGTAGCGTGTGCGCGCTGCATGAACACTGCTTTCCTGAAGCTGGTCGGTTGCCTGCTTTTCTTCCCCCAGGCTGCGTACCAGACGCAAGGCGCTGATCAGCTCGCTGGCGGTCCCGGTCAGGCGCTCCTGCGCAATGCGGGTTTGATTGTTGTGGAAGATGAACTTCTGGAAGAAGTAATAGCGGACGAATGCGAAGAACGGTAGAATTAAGACCAAAATGAATGTCAGTTGCCAGTTCATGATGATCAGCAGGGTCAGCATGATGATGCCGTATAGGGCGGAGGGCAGGATGCCGTTCATGCACTGCATCATGATTCCCTCAATCTTCTGTGTGTCGAAGGCGTATTTGGAATTCAGACGTCCTGTTTTCTGGTCGTCGAGATAGCCGAAACTGAGTAACTG
>CAZYDZ010000044.1:0-2358 GCA_964646535.1 uncultured Opitutaceae bacterium | reverse complement strand
CTGCAGTTTCTCAAAGATACGGCCGCGCAATTCCATGGCCATCGCGGTTGTGGTGATGGCCAGCGCGCGCATACCGAGGATTGCAAAACCGAAGTGCAGGAACAGTAGCCCGATGAAGATCGCCGCGGTACTGTAGATGCCCGTGACGTTGGAGTCCGCCACATGACGATCAATGATCATCTGAAACAAAAAAGGAATCGGCGCCACTGACAGACAACGCAGAAATGCGAATAATATCCCGAGAGACAATCTGTTGCGATAGGCCCAGAAGTATCGCAGCAGGGTGGGAGCGTCCGATGGATAGGAATATGCAGTCGCCATAACTAAGGTTGTTCGGGTGCGGTATAACTGACGCGGCGTTGTTCAGGCAGCTTGAACAGGGACCGCCAGATGGGCACTTTCCCCATTTGGATGTGAACTTTCACGCTGGAGCCATGCAGCAGCGGATAGGGGCTTTCCAGCACCTCAATCCACACCTCATACAGCGGCTCGCCTTGTTGTGAACGTGTGGTGTTGGCATCTGGTCCCGAGCGGATCACACGGCCGATGATATAGCCCTCCAGGGTGGAGTTGAATACCTGAGATTCCATGCGCACAGGCAGGCCCGGGCGAATCAGATCGTAGTTGCGTTGATCGAGCCAGGTGCGTACCCGATAACGCCCGTCCTGCTGAATGATCTTGGCCAGGCGGTCCCCCTTGGCTGGAACCATTCCAGTATGACGGTAATCGATTTCCGCAATGATCCCATCAATAGGTGATGTGACGGTCATGCCCTGCCTGCGCTGCTGCAGGAGCTGAATCTCCTGCTCCATGTGTTCGCAGAGTTCTTGCAAATGAGCCTTGCGGGATTTCAGGGCTGTCTGTTCCAGTTCCCACAGTCCTCCTTCTATGGATTGTTTCCACCAGCTCGTCTGCAGGATGTCCAGGTGTGTGCGCAGGTTTTCCACTTGTTGGCGGTAGTATTCCAGCGATCGAATGGCTCTCTGTTGTGAAAGATTGGCCAGACTTTCGGTCATGGTTGTCTGGATTTCCTTGATTTCTTGCAACAGCGAGAGGCGCTCCTTCGCGATGGCCATTTGCGGGTCCGATGGCTTCAGTTGCGAGATATGGATAGACGTGTCCAGCTCGTTCAACTCATGGCGGGTTTTCAGCAGGACTTCCTGGCGGCGTATGATTTCCAGGTTGATTTCCATATTGTCCAGTTGAAACAGATGGTTGCTTGCCTGTACGTGCTGTCCCACGGTGACATTCACCTCGCTTAACCGTTCACTGACGGGAGCATAGACATGCCATTCCTCCTGCGCATGGACGATCCCGTCGCCGATGATGTTGTATTCCATGCGCAGGAAAACAACACCACTGCAAACCAGCAAAGTGCCGATCAACAGAGTGAATAGGAAAAAAGTCCGTCCAGGCAGTCCGGTTCCTTGTTCCGGATTCCCTTCGGGGGAGATACCACGGTCAGTGCGCATGATGACTTGGATAAAACGGAACCAGAGCAATGTTCGACAGAACGCCTCCATCCCCTAGTAATTTCCTTCCTAGGATCGAATGGGAGTCGTATGCAAGCCTTTTCAGAAAAAGGTCTCTCTTCGTTGTCCTGTAGGAGCGGTTTTATGCCGTGATCAACCCCACGTCATGTTTGGGTTGCGGCGTAAAGCCGCTCCTACAATGGGACATGGGTTCCTTGTTTAATATTTTTTGGTGTTTCTTTTCTGTCGGAATATGGTTATGCCTGTTTTGTGGTTCCTGTTGAAAAATGAAGTCGTTGCCTGATCAGTTATGGAAGGTGCGTTGGAAAGGCAAGGTTGCCTCGTATTCTCTGTGGGGAGAGGTGGAGGATGCATTATGCAGAGGAGAATTGAGCCTTGTACACGAAGTGGAATGGGACGGACGCTGGTGGCAGATTGGAGAGTTTTTACAGAGAAAGCCGTGGGTGGAGGAGGAGACGGGCGCTGTGCCTCCGCCTGTTGAATCTGTCGTGGACACAACGGAATCGGAAAATAATACGGCAGTCAGCGGCAGCCATGAGTCATTTCTGGAGTTTCTGGTAGCCTTGGCGGGCAGCGTGGCATGGGTGGTGCTGGCGCTCGTGGGTGGTCGCAGCTCGTGGGCGCTGATCGCCCTCGTGGCGGCATCCGTATTGCCTGCGTTCTGGTTGATTTTGAAGGGGAGCAGGAAGTGGCCCTGGTACGGTATGATCCTGTTGGCAGGAGTGGCGTTCTGTGTGATACGTGCAACGGGATGGGTGTGATTGTCAGGCTGTGGCCAGGGCAATGGTGCACTGGGAAAAATCTGGTCTATCGATAAAGTTGCCTGCACAATAGGAAGATTATGAGTGAAGTACGTCAACCGAGA
>CAZYDZ010000043.1:0-13471 GCA_964646535.1 uncultured Opitutaceae bacterium | reverse complement strand
CCTAGAAACCATTTCCGATTCATACAATCGATTCAAAAATGAATATTGAACGCAAGGATTCGACACCGCTGGTAACGACACCGGCAGTATTGATGGCGCCCAGACAGGATGGCATGGAGGTTGTATGGGGAGTCTCCAGGCCCGCCAAAGGGAAGCTCGAATGGAAAGAAAAAGGGGATTCCCGGCTTCGCACAATGGCCACCGATTCTTTTGGATTCGTTCCACAAAGCGACTGGCTGTTTCGCATTCGGCTGGAGGGGTTGACACCCGGCAAGGAGTATACGGTGCGCACCGTCACCGAAGCCGTGGACGACGGCGAACGAATTGAAAGCGAATGGAATTCCTTTCGCACGCTGGACTCCTCCGCGGCCACCATCCATTTTGCGGTATGGAGTGACACCCACAACCATGTGGATACCCTATCCCGGTTACACGGCATCACTCCGCCCGTCGACTTTCTGCTGTGGAACGGGGACACCTGCAACAACTGGACCGACCCGGAGTCGCAGGTACCCACTCTTCTTTACCCCGGTGGCCAGGATATCAGCCGGCAACGCCCGCTGTTGATGACGTGGGGCAATCATGATGTACGCGGCCCCTGGGCTTATCGCACGCAACAGATCATCGCCACGCCCAACGGCCTGCCCTACTACGCGTTGCGCTCGGGTCCTGTTGCCTTTATTTTTTTGCACACCGGCGAGGACAAACCGGATGACCATCCCAGCTTCGGCGGCCGTACGGCCTTTGATGCCCTGCGGCGGCAACAGGCAGAATGGATGCAACGAGTGATCGCACAACCCGGCTTTTGTGACGCACCCTACCGGGTTGTCTGCTGTCATTTGCCCCTGCGCTGGCGGGATGAATCCCAAGCCTACGAGTTCACGCAGGATTTCGATCATTATTCGTTCTGCAGTCGCAATCTGTGGCACGACACCCTGGTCTCCTGGAACACGCAACTCATCATTTCCGGTCACACCCATGAGGTGGTCTGGCTACCGGCTACCAAGGATTTCCCCTATGCCCAGCTCACCAACGGCGGGCCCACTCTCGCAAACGCCTCCTGGCTGGAAGGAAAAGCCAATTCACAAACCCTCACCCTGGTTGCCCGCAATCTGAACGGACAGGAACTGATACGCGCAGAACTCCCGGCCCTGACCGCTTCTTTGGGGAAACGGAAACGGATCAGGCCATAGAATCAAGAATCGACTGCCCCTGTTTGACGGAAAAGGTTGCTTTTCACACACCCGTTGTCTTTGCTGAATGGCATGGGAAGGAGAGTCAGGGTGGAGTATGCGGGAGCGTATTACCATGTGATCAACCGTGGTAATTACCGCAGTTGGATATTCGAAACGCAAGGAGCACGCTGGAGTTTTCTATGTTGCTTGAAACAGACCTGCCAGGCCATGGAATGGCGTTTGCACGCATGGTGTCTGATGAGCAACCATTACCCCGAGTCGCCTACTACCAGAACAAAAAACAGGAAAACGATCCCCTCTGAACGAGGCTTTCATCAGATAGCCAGACAAGAAAGAATGCTTGAAAAAACACCAAGCTGCTAATTTCTTGTTTCTATGGCCTGACCCGTTTTCGTTTCCTCCACGGCAGGATTAGAAAAACACCTATGCGCAAGATATTGATTACCCTCGTTATCGCAGGACTAATTCCCTTGATCGTATACTGTATTTATTTATATCGGCCTCTTATCGCAACATCGGCATGGACAGCAGAAGTCCAATATTCCACTGCAGAATCCTTGTCGATACCGGTCTATAGTATGCTCTTTCGTTCTCACGTAATATTTATTAAACTCCCCGAAAACCGACATTCCCGATATCAATGGTTTGCCGTAAACTGGGAATCCTCATCGGTATCTACCACCAATCCAAAAACATTCCCTTACCTTCATTTCAACCATGACATGGCGTTGGGAATTACGCTGGATTTCCCCAAAATAGAAGATGCGTGGGAACTTCATTGGGCAGAAAATAACGTCACGTTCTCTAATCCAGACATGACCATCACGGTATCCCGAAAGTAAACCTGCAATCCCCCACTCTTTTTCCCCTACTCCTCTGCTTCACACTCCCCATCCCTTTTCTCATCCCGTATCTCCTTCAGTTGCCTAAAAATCTGTCTGACGATATCATTCTTGTCGCCCTGCGTCGCATTCTGGACAACCTCCCTGGCGGTCTCCCTGAGAAATTGTTGCCGTTCTGATGGACGCACCGAAAGCAGGGGCGAACGAAGTAGATTCCTCTCAATAGAAGCCCATGCTCCTTTCGCAGCCCACTCTCCGATCTTCCTCAAGGCCACAGGAAGGCAGTTTCTGACCTTTTGCAAAAGAACTTCATCCGTATCCGTCTTTTCCACAGGAACTCCCAATTCCACCGAGTGCAGTCAGACACAAAATGAGTCCAGTCGTTTTTTATTGGATACAAAAAGGCATTCAAACCAAGAGGCCCATTTGTTGACGTCAACGAATGGGTCATAACGCCTCTCACAAAGCACACCAAGACTTCTATCTGCGATCATCTGCGCAGATCTGTGGTTCTATTCCAATCCCTCTATTCTCCATGAAATGCCTGACTGACAATGAAACATCACAGTGGCTGCAACAGCGTGGATTGCCGGAAGACCCATTTCATCGGGGCATGCGCCAGATCACCACCTTCAATTTTACACACCGACAATATATCGTAAGACAGACGCATTCGTCAGACAGTTTTTTACTCAGTTTGTCCCTGGGTCAGAGGTACTGCTTCACACAATGGACAGGGGCTTGATGCTTTTATATTCCTTCGATAAGGGGAAGCACCTCGTCCAATGTTTGCCGAAACCAAAGAGGAATATCCAGGGAGCGAAATGTCACTTTCCCTTCTTTTACGGAAAGGATCGGCAGGTAAGGAGCCGATGAGAGGCTGTTGTCAAACACCGTTGCTTGTGTGATCCATGGAAGTGCGGTTGCCAAATTCTCCAGGGATTGCTGGTAGCGACGTTGAAGCCGTTCGCTCGGAACATCATGCCCTCCTCGCGCAACACGGGCTGCCACGCGGGCTTCAGATAAGGCAGGACTGGCGATTCCGATGTAAAACAACGTGACCCGATAGCCCAAGTCCATAGCCTCGCGAAGAAACTTCAGCTTGGCGTTAACCGGGTCGGAAAAGACAGTTTCAGTGATGAACGATGTCCCCTCCTGCAACATCTGGTTTCTGAGGCGATCTGCCGCTGCCGCGGCCTCGGAAGCAGAAATACCCAGAGCAAGCGCAAGTCGGTCGGCGTTAACAAAGGGTAATCCCAAAGAGTCCAGATAAGCCTCGAAAAAGGTGGACTTTCCAGATCCATTGGGTCCCGCTACAAAAAACAATTGCGGGTGCGTGTTCACGCATGTTCCTTTTCGGGAACAAATTTGCGATTTACAAAACGCCCTTTGCGTGTCGTTCCGTCAGGCTGACGCTCAACGACCACTTTTGGTCTATTGGGGTCAGACTCGTATACGGGCAGTCGATACTTGCTAATCAACGCCTGAGCCTTTCGCTGTCCGCCGGGGGACTGGGTTAGTTTAACCAGCGCTTCCATATCCGGCACACGCTTCGTTTCCTTAATACGCACAATGCTGTCTCCGCTCAATACCGCCTCCACCACACGCCCCAACCGCGCCCAATGTTCAATCTGGGCAGTCGGGGATCGATCCAGAATGGCTGCGCTATTGCGTGCCTGATGAACCAGATCCGAAGTGATACGAAGGGGTATTGTTGAAGCCATAATCTAAAATATGTAGCACTTTGCTACAGATGTCAACAGGCTCTAGATCGATACCCTCCTTAACGGAGAGACATTCGAGACTGGCCATTTTTTCATTTCCTCTGAACCGGCCATATCAACACGCTCTTTTGGAGGGACGACCTTCGTGTCGTCCGCGTTAGATACCTGCATTCTAATCCACTTTCACCTCGCGACGAATCGCCTCTCCACACGTCATCCGTTAACGCAAGCCCTCACAGCGGACGGGGCAGAGCCCGTCCCTCCATTTCAGCCAACCCGATCGGCCTTAACAGGAGCGGGGCAAGCACCGAATCCTCAACCACCTAATCTACTAATCGTATTGAGTTAAGTATTTTCCGGACTCCCAACTCCCCCTTTTTGTGTCTTTTGTGACCTTTGTGGTTACTCCTTCCCCCATAAACAGCAAGGGCCCCGACTTGCGTCGGGACCCTTCTTTGCAATTCATTCCTGAAGCCGTTGCTCCGTTGTCGAGAAAGCTGCCGACACCGGGGTGTTGCCACCGCTAGAGTCGATCAAAGGGAGTCGATCCAAGGGGGTCGGTTCGCTGAATGCTGAATCCCCCTATTCTTCCGGTTCACACTTCCCATCCCTTTTCTCATCCCGTATCTCCTTCAGTTGCCTGAAAATCTGTCTGACGATATCTTCCTTATCGCTCTGCGTTGCATTCTGGACAACCTCCCTGGCGGTATCCCGGAGGAATTGTTGTCGTTCCGATTGACGCACCGAAAGCAGAGGCGAACGGAGCAGATTCTTCTCAATAGAGGTCCATGCTTCTTTCGCAGCCCACTCTCCGATCTTCTTCAAGGCCACAGGAACACAATTTCTGGCTTTCTGTAAAAGAATCTCATCCGTATCCGTCTTTTTCACCGGAACATCCAATTCCACCGAGTGCAGATTTTCTTTAGATGCATCCATTCTCAATAACTACAACCAAACACAGAACGAGTCGAGTAGTTTTTTATTGGATACAAAATGATATCCGAACCAATATCTATCAAGGTATCTATCTGCGACCATCCTCATAATCTGCGGTTCTTCCCCCTTCCGTCCGCGTCCCGACTTGTCGGGATTTGTGTCTTCTGTGTTCTTTGTGGTTAACACCCATTTTCCCCGCATGAGGCATAAGGCCTTGATTTATTCATCATAATATACTATTTATTGAGCTATAAATCTTACGAATATTACTCATGCACTGGAATTGGCAGCAAAAGGATTGGCCTTGTTTTACTTATGAAACATCGGCACTGGAACCATACGAAGCCGCCTTTTTACGGGGATCGGGAGTCCTTATTGGAGCATTCCGTCACTTGGGTGAAGACGACAAGAATGGGCTGAAGGTAGATATCATCAGTACCGAAGCCCTGAAAACCTCGGCCATCGAAGGGGAGCTTCTGAATCGCGACAGCCTACAGTCCTCGATTCGACGTCAGTTTGGTCTGCAACACGACAAACGCCGCATCTCGCCCAGTGAAGAGGGTATCTCGCAAATGATGGTCCATCTCTATAATACCTTCCATGATCCGCTCACACACGAGATCCTTTTTGCATGGCACCGTATGTTGACCGATGGCCGACGCGATCTGAAGGACATTGGCTGCTATCGTACCCATACAGATCCGATGCAGGTACTTTCCGGCTCTATTCATCAGCCCAAAATCCATTTTGAAGCTCCTCCTTCCGACCAAATGAAAACACAGATGGAAGGATTTCTGACATGGTTCAATCAATCACGAAACCTTCCAGCGCTCACCCGGGCAGGTATCGCCCACTTGTATTTTGTCAGTATTCATCCATTTGAGGATGGCAATGGCCGCATCGGACGAGCCATTGCGGAAAAAGCCATTGCTCAAAGTATCGGTCAACCCTCACTCATCGCTCTCGCCAGCCAGATTGAAAAACAGCGCAACGACTATTACGATGCACTGGAAACGGCCAACAAACACCTGCAGATCACAGACTGGCTGCTCTACTTTGCGAAAGTGATTCTGTCCGCGCAACGGTCGACAGAAAGCCATATCCAATTTCTCATAGACAAAACCAAGCTCTACGACCGTCTGCGCAACAAACTGAACCCGCGTCAGACGAAAGCCCTGGAACGGTTGTTTCGTGAAGGCCCGAATGGTTTCGCAGGTGGTCTCAGCTCAGAAAATTATATCTCTATCACCCATACCTCCCGGGCAACAGCGACCCGCGATCTGAACGAACTAGTCGAACTCGGCGCACTCACCAAAACCGGCCAACTCAAAGGAACCCGCTACTGGCTCAATATTCCCCCTTTCCATGAATAGCCTCTTTCACCAAACCTTATACGTCTGCGATCATCCCCAAAATCTGCGGTTAACCCGCATTCTCCGATAAAATACCACTGGACAAAAGATCACTTCATTGTATGCTGTAAATACACTATGGCCAAAGACTCAAAAATTGAGTGGACACACCACACATTCAATCCTTGGTGGGGATGTGCCAAAGTATCTCCAGCATGCCAAAACTGCTATGCGGAGGCTTGGGCAAAACGGGTAGGAAGCCAGGTATGGGGAAAAGATGCTCCACGACGCTTCTTCAGCGATTCCCACTGGAAAGAACCATTGCGCTGGAACCAGGAGGCCCGGATGGATGGAATCAGACGAAGGGTCTTTTGTGCGTCCATGGCCGATGTGTTTGAACGCAGGACCGAACTTCATACATGGAGAGAGCGATTATGGAAACTGATTGAACAAACCCCCTATTTAGATTGGCTGTTACTCACTAAACGACCACATAATATTTCCTCTATGGTGCCATGGCAGAGCGAATGGCCAGAGAATGTCTGGCTGGGCTGTACTGCAGAAAACCAACATTGGGCCGACAAACGGATTCCAGAACTATTAAAACACCCGGCCAAAATCCGTTTCCTGAGCTGCGAGCCTCTCCTTGGAGAATTGGATCTCACTCCATATTTCTCCAAAGATTTTCATAAAAGTATCCATTGGGTTATTACAGGGGGGGAAAGCGGTGCGCATTCACGCCCAATGAATCCGCAATGGGTGAGAAATCTGCGCAACCAATGCCAGCAGAACAGTATCGCCTTTCATTTCAAACAATGGGGACATTGGGCCCCCCAGGAATTACTAACCGAACAACAAAAGAATGTAATCACTATCGACGGCTTCTATCTGGCCCCCGTTGGCAAAGGCAAAGCTGGCAGATCCCTCGACGGAAGAACGTGGGACGAACTACCAACGGTTTCTAGAGTTCGAGGTATGTTGACGACAGCAAAAACGGTTGCGTAAAACTCCGACAATCAGCTCATCACACTATGAAACCCGACTTTCACGAGAAACCTTTTGACGAAGGCACGGTGGCAAAATTGGAAATGTTTCAGCTCTATGCCAGAGAATGGTTCCCTGTTTTCTTGAGCCGCCCCGAACCGATATGGCAACAGGTACACGTGTTTGATTTTTTCTCAGGTCCAGGGCAGGATATCAAAGGCACAGACGGTAGCCCAACCCGTATAGTGAAGGAAGCCCTCGAATGTCGCCACCGCCTGAGCGATGGAAAACTACGGCTCCATTTTCATTTTTCGGATGCGGATGAGAAAAAGACAAGGGCCTTGGAGACCCATCTTCATCCTCTTGTCGCAAAACTACCGAACACTACGCTGAATGTGAGCACATCTCCTTTTGAGAAGGCCTTCAAAGCCGCGATACCCATTCTGAGCGATGCGAATTCCGCCAAACTGGTTGTACTCGATCCCTGCGGGGTCAACCATGTGGACGATCAGGTTTTTCAGCGATTGATCTCTGCGCCAACGACCGATTTCATTCTTTTTGTCGCTTCCTCCTATTTTCACAGGTTCAAAGAGCACCCAGCACTGAAAATCCAGCTCAAAAGATCCGATAGCTTCTACCACTGCCATCGGGCCGTTTTGGAACTTTACCGGAGTTTTGTTATACAAGGACAGCGATACTACCTGGCACCGTTTTCCATCAAAAAATCCGGATCGCAGATATATGGACTTATCTTTGGCAGCGCACACCCTCTCGGCATGGACAAGTTTCTGACTGCCGCATGGAGCAAGGACAAACTGAATGGCGAAGCGAATTTCGACATCAACAAGGAAGACTTTCAGGAGCACGCGCCTTTCCTTTCTTTGGATATGTTCGAAAAGCCGACAAAATTACGCGCTTTCGAGGAAGATTTCCGAGAGCAAATCCTTTCGGGGCAGTGCTCAAACGAATTGGAAGCGGTGGAAATCTGCTTCAAACATGGCGTAAAGCGTCAACATGCGGAAGCAATTTTAAAGAAATTGAAATTCGATGAGAAAATAGAGATTAGCTTCCGTACCCCCCAATTCGATCAAAAGCCACCGCGTCCGATCAAGACTCGATAGCGAGGAGCAAGTCAACAGGGTCAACAGGGTCAGTCCGCTGAATGCTGAAAGAATTGGCACTCATCTACCCAGCGGGGCACAATGAGACAGTCCGAGTTTCTGCGGATTACTCCTCTTCCTCAACACGCAGCCACCAGGGAGTAGCGAGTTCGTATTCGACTTTATCCTCAGCGACTATAAAATGCTTGGCAGGCTCTTTACTGAAAGGAATCCAGAATTCTTTTTCCAATTCCTTATTGGTAAATCGCAACCCTCCACTCGATACCTGCTCTTGTAAAAACTGCTTGTAGGCATCGAAGGGTTCGAATCCGGCCTGTTGAAAAATCACCCGTCCACCATATTGACGGTACAGGGCCAAATTGATTTTCCACTGAAGCACTATATGTTTCCCCATATCCTTCATGGCCTCCAACATTTGTTCCTCCGACACCTCCATCTTCTCCTTACGATCCATATCCAGAATATTTTCCAGTACTGAAAGATGTTCCTGTTTCTGCTTTCTCTGTTCCTCCGTCAAGGTCTTGTCTTCCAGCTCCTTCTCTAACTGAACCTTTTGTTCCTGAAACTCCTTTTCGTGCTTTTCCTGCATTTTCTGCATAGCCTGCATAAAAGAATCTATCTCTTCATCCAAAACCTGTATCTGCTGCCCTCGGGCATAACCATCCATCAAGGCACGCCAAACAAGGGCCGCCGCATGACGTCGATCTTTGGATACAATATCCTTTCCATTTACAACAGCAAACACTTCCTCGCTCGACGGGCTTGAAGCTGAATCATTCCCGTAAGCCTGAAGAGATAAAAGCGCAACGAACAGGGATACCACTGGCGATGCATAAAATAATTTCATGGGACAAGAGCGGGTTGAATAAAACCCATACTAAAACTGCACTCACCGCGGAACAATCCTCTTTTTCAAAGGCGAGAAACTGCTAAACGTTACGTGTAATGTAGTCCAGGATACGATCCATCAGTCTGTTAATTTCAGAATAGTGTTGTGACGTAATCGCTCGAAGCTGTGATTCGCTTTGCACAAATCGTCCCGGAATCAGTTCATGACGACAGTAAGTGATGATCTCATCGGCACTTTGTGGTGTCGTTTCTAAATGAAACTGCAGACCGATCGCACGCTCTCCCACTTGAAAAGCCTGATGTTGGCATCCCTCGCTTTTCGCGAGATGAACTGCGCCCGGTGGTAAACCGAATGTCTCTCCGTGCCAGTGAAAGACTTCACAGCGATCAGGAAAGCAAAACGTGGGTTGATTCGGCATACAGGACTGAACCGGAAACCAGCCTATTTCTTTATGAGCCCCAGGATATACCCGAGCACCCAACGAAGTAGCCATCAATTGCGCTCCCAAACAAATCCCCAGAACCGGCATACCGGAAGTGATCGCATCGCACACGAACCGTTTCTCCTCACGTAACCAGGGCAACTCTGCCTCATCGTTCACACTCATCGGCCCCCCCAGTACAATAAGTGCATCGATTTCATTCAGGCTTGGAATAACCGGTACGGCATAGAACGCAGTCGTCGTGACCACCGCCTTGCGCGTTCGCAACCAATCGTGAATGCTTCCCAAACCTTCAAACGGAACATGTTGAAACACGTGAAAGCGCATCGTCTTACTTACACCAGCCTCGTTATAGAGCCTTAAGATTACGGCGTTTGCGGTGACCAGCAATCAGGATACCGAACAGGGCAAGAACCCCTGTCCAGGCAAGGCTGGATGCTTCCGGAATGGGGGTGGCATTGATCAGGATATTGTCGAATTTAACGATATCAATGACATTGGCGTATTCTACAAAACGGATACGCAGACTGAAGTCTGGATTATCGTTCAGCTCAAGTATGTCCGTAAGGTTGATCGTTCTGGTTGTAAAATGGCCGAAAGGATGATCCACGTTGGCTGCATGATTCCAAAAGCCATCGACGTTATACTCCACGACAAACGTATCAAAGAAATAAAGTCCGATCTGGTCATGACGCAGGGCAAAAGAGAGGACCAGGTCTTCATAACCTGTGCTGTTCAGTCCATCTATTTGAACTGTAATATCGACTCCCAAAGTAGCCATATCAAAGAACCGCAACGCACTACCCGCCGGAACTGTCGGAAGGGCATTCAACTCCGTCCCGACCCCATAGTTTTGATGAGCGATCAACTCGTGACCCGTGATATGTGCGGAAAGCGTACCACTGTCCCCCTGCGAACGGCCAAGGGTATTGTCATTAAAATCCCAAAAGGCAAGGGGCGAGGAGTAGACAACAGTAGCCGCAGCCAGCCATAGGATGGCAAGCAAGAATCGATTTTTCATGTGTATGGTCTCTATATGTAGAGGGAGATAGTCAATCGTATTATAGAGTCATCATTTGTACCGAGAGAACCTCTTGCAATCTTTGGCAGTATAGGGCTCTGCACAGGCCAGGACAAATCCCCCCGCAGAACCGACATAGTCGGTCTTCCCATTATGCCTCGGCCTTGCGTATGGCACAACAACGGTCGCGGCGTAAAGCCGCTCCTACAGAGCTTTGCGTCCTGGTGACCTGGCGGTAAACCCCTTTTCACCACCAGATCACGAAGTCACGAAGAGATCCTGTACCTGATTGATGGTGAGGGAGGTTGAGATGGAGGAGGAAGCGCTGTTGGCGTAATGAGTGAGACTCTGGCGTAATTGGCGGATGACGGGGTTATCTGCTTGAAGGTCGATGCTGCACACGAGCAGGCGGCCACGGCCTACGCGGGTTTCGAAGACGAGAGCGAGTTTGCGGTTGGTGACCCAGTCGTCAATGACCTGCAGGATCGGGCGCAGTTCTTTGGGGAGGCCGTCGAGGATCATCGCGCTGGCGTGGCTCAAGACATACCACCACTGCCAGTTGCTGTGGGATTCGGTGGGGAAAGAGGCCAGGGAGGGATGTGCAGGGTCGCAAAGAATCCCGAGAGTATGGGGAGGCCACCGCTTGGTCCATACGGTATTCCAACCGATGCTGGGAAGGCCGAGACCGACTTTGCCGAGCCGTGGGTCTTCGCGAACCTGGTCCGATGGAATGTTCAGGAATACCGTACCACCGTTCTCGAGTACCTGTTGAGCGATGGTATCTAATGAACCCGTAAAATGGTGGGTGGGTGATGGCGATGACAGGGCCAATTGAGCTTTCGGATAAATCCAGAGATCCCAATCGTTTTCAAAGAGTTCATCACCCGTGTCGCAACGGACCACCAGGGTGACTTTCCGTGCGGTGAGATCGTTCGGGTCAGTGGTCACAGCGATTTGGCCGATGGATGAGACCGTTCCGGTGGGCAAATATTGTGCAGGGAGCTCTCCTTCCTGCACAATTTCGAGATTCGGCGATGCGACCAGTTGCCAGGTGATTCGGGCATTGTGAAGCGATATTGGGCCATAATGTGCGAGGTCAACGCGGGCTTCAATGGTTTCGCCTGCTTCGAACACGCGTTTTGCCAGCCGCGCCAGCGGGACAGTGGTCGAGCAGAAGCGACGGAATTCTTTTGCGGTGATGTAACCCTTGTTTTCCCAGAACGCATCCAGCACACCGACCAATGCAGTGCCTTGGCCGGGAAAGTCATTCAGCCCGAGCATTTGAAATCCGACCAGACCGGGAGTGCGCAAGGCGGTTTCCATTTCTCCCTTATAGCAGAGAACCTGAAGTTTGCCGGACGCATGCAGGAAGTCGCGCGCCTGATCTGCCATACCGGCTTCAGCGAGCGTGGTGCGGAAGATCTCAAAATTCTTCGGTTTCAACAAACCGGTGTATTTTTCGATTTCATCAAAATTCGGATAGGCGCACCATTGGCCGATTTCATGGCCGACGATGGGGATGGAATAGGATCGAACGAGATCGCTGTGATCGGTGCAGGTTTGAGGCGGAGTATTAAATGTGGATTCGAAATGGCGGCGCAATTCATGGGTCACATGAAACTGACTGGCTTCGGTATCCGGCCATCCTGACGCGCAGGTGTAGAGTCGTCGTGTATCCAGCGATTTCATCCGTTCCACCCAGTACGTGAGCCAGGATTTCCTGCGCGAACCACCTGGTTCGTTACCGGAGGCCATGAACAGGAATGAGGGATGATTGCCGTAAGTGCGCAGAATGCGGTCGCTCTCTCGCACGATCCAGGCATCCGCGTCCTGTCCGTCGCCTACGGAGGTGTGGCGTTCGGGATAGAAAGAACCTTTGCCGTTGGGCCACGAGGCGGCTTCCACCTGGAAATAGACGCCGAGTTCGTCTGCCGCGACAAAGGCTGCTTCCGGCGGGCACCACGAATGGAAACGAATATGGTTCAGACCGTATTCCTTGATGACCCGTAGCCACTCGCGCCAGGATTCGACATCGACTGGTGGATAACCGGTGCGCGGCCAAGCCGCGCATTCCAGTGTGCCGCGCAGGAACACCACCCGTCCATTGACGGTGATCCGGGTGCCTGAGATACCGACCTCACGCAAGCCAAACGTGATGGTTTTCGATTCCCCATTGGGAAGCGATACGGTCAGACGATGCAACACCGGGTGAAACTCATCCCAGAGTCCGGCATCGGCGCCCAGTGAACATTCTACTTCAAACGCACCGTTTGGATCCACACGGGTTTCGAGTGAAGTTCCATTTTCCAACGTGATTTGTACCGAGTCAATGGTGTGTGGCTGGAGCGTGCCCAGTTGTCCGCGAACCACTACAGAGCGTGTCATAACGCGTGGATACACTTGCACATCCTGCAACCAGGTGGATGCAGTGGTGTACAACGCGATGCGGCCGATGACGCCATTCCAGTTGCCTTGGGTGTGGTCGCTGATGCTGTGTGAGTCGATACCGATATCGACGATCAGTTCGTTGCTGACGCGAATCGCAAGTGTGTGGACGCCGGGTGTGAGTTGCGTGCCCAGGTCGTATTCATGTGGCGTGGAAAGGCTGTCGCTGCGACCAATTTCGTTGCCATCCAGAAATACCCGGGTTTCCCAATGCGGGCGTTCCAGTGTCAATACTACCCGGCGTCCGGCATCCGACCATTCCGGCGGGATGTCGATTGTGCGCACATACCAGGCCACACCACGATAGTATCTGTCCGGCTGCAGCCAGAACGGATAATGGATGTTTCCCGGAGTGCGCCAGCGTTGGTATTGCTCTCCGTTGTCCCATTCCTGGTTATTCATACCGGCCATCCAGCGGGTGTTCGTGGAAATCTCCTCGCCGAAGCCTTGTGAAGCCAGATCGCCGGGAAGACGTACGGTGCCTATGGTCTCAGCGGGGGTGAGCGCTTGAACAGAGGCATCTCCGAGGGAAACATGACAGTTGCCGTCCAGGGGAAT
>CAZYDZ010000042.1:8516-13529 GCA_964646535.1 uncultured Opitutaceae bacterium | reverse complement strand
GCCTTAAAAGAAGATGAGATAAAATCTCATTATTGGGGAGGCTGATTAATTATACTCATTGAGTGTGCTAATAGTTCATAAATAAGGACTAACGCTCAATTTACGTCTCGCATTGTCAGAAGCATTTTTAATAATCGTCACTAACAGTCTTTTCCATGAAACCTTTCGCTCTGCTATTTGGAACATCGCTGGGAAGAAAGTATCTGATGGCCATTTCAGGCCTTGTTCTGGTACTTTTTGTTCTGGGTCACATGGTCGGTAACCTGCAGATTTTTCTCGGGCCCGATGCGATCAATTTTTATGCCTACAAACTCAAGAGTCTGGGGCTTGTACTCTGGGTAGTAAGATTTGCCCTGTTGGTCTTTGTGGGGATTCATATCTGGGCAGCAGTTATGTTGACGATAGCAAACCGTCGCGCCCGTCCGGATACCTACCAGCGCCAGGATGTGTCCGCGGCCAGTTTTGCCTCACGTACGATGCGTTGGAGTGGAGTGATACTACTCAGTTTTATTGTATATCACATTCTCCACTACACGGCATTGATCACCAATCCTGAATACGCGAATATGAAGACCACAATTTCAGGCGTGGAGGGGTTGCACCATAATGTGTACGGAATGATGGTTGCAGGATTCCAGAATCCGCTCATCTCCGGGTTCTACCTCCTTAGTGTGGCACTTCTCTGCCTGCACCTAGTACACGGGGTGAGCAGTATGTTTCAATCCATCGGGATACGCAATGAACGTTGGCGTTATCGTTTGAACAAATTCGCATGGGCCTATGGAGTGTTCATCTTCGTAGGATTCGCAGCCGTTCCTCTGGCTGTATTGTGCGGAGTCGTTAAATGAAATCCATGGAACAGGAGATCCTCACATGAAACTTGATGCCAATATTCCTTCCGGTCCTCTTGCCAGCAAGTGGGAGCGTCACATCAATCACAACATTAAGCTGATCAATCCAGCCAACCGCAGAAAATATGAGATTCTGGTAGTGGGTAGCGGATTGGCTGGCGCCAGCGCCGCCGCTTCGTTGGCAGAGATGGGTTACAAGGTGAAAGTGTTCTGCTATCAGGACAGCCCGCGCCGCGCCCACAGTATTGCCGCTCAGGGGGGGATCAATGCGGCCAAGAATTACCAGAACGACGGCGACAGCGTCTATCGTTTGTTCTACGACACCATCAAGGGGGGGGATTTCCGTTCCCGTGAAGCGAATGTTTATCGCCTGGCCGAGGTTTCTTCCGCGATCATTGACCAGTGTGTGGCGCAGGGTGTGCCGTTTGCCCGTGAATACGGCGGCATGTTAGCCAACCGTTCCTTTGGCGGCGCTCAGGTGTCACGTACGTTTTACGCCCGCGGGCAGACTGGGCAGCAGTTGCTGCTTGGAGCCTATTCCGCCTTGAGTCGGATGATCGGCGCGGGGCAGGTGGAGCTGTACAACCGCCATGAAATGGTCGAATTGATTCTGGTAGATGGCCACGCCAAGGGAATTGTCACCCGCAATATGGTCAACGGAGAGGTAAAGTCCTTTTCTGGTGATGCGGTGATCTTGGCAACAGGCGGCTACGGCAATGTATTCAATCTTTCTACCAATGCGATCGGTTGTAATGTGACGGCGGTGTTTCGCGCCTACAGGAAAGGCGCGGGATTTGCCAATCCATGCTACACACAAATTCACCCGACCTGCATCCCGCAGCACGGAGAGCAGCAATCCAAACTGACCTTGATGTCCGAATCGTTGCGCAATGACGGCCGCGTCTGGGTGCCGAAGCGCAAGGAGGACTGCGGCAAGCCCGCGGCGGAGATTCCTGAGCAGGATCGCGATTATTATCTGGAACGCAAATACCCGAGTTTCGGCAATCTCGCCCCGCGTGATATTTCCTCCCGCTCGGCCAAGGAAGCCTGCGATGAGGGGCGCGGCGTCGGACCTGGCGGGCTCGGTGTGTATCTCGACTTTGCCGACTCGATCAAGCGCCTCGGTGAACCTGCCATCCGCGAGCGCTACGGTAATTTGTTTGAAATGTATGAACGCATCACTGGCGAGAATGCTTACAAGCAGCCGATGCGTATTTATCCCGCTGTCCACTACACCATGGGCGGGCTCTGGGTGGACTACGACCTGATGAGCAATGTGCCTGGCCTGTTTGTACTCGGTGAAGCCAATTTCTCGGATCACGGAGCCAACCGCCTCGGCGCGAGCGCACTGATGCAGGGATTGGCCGACGGATACTTTGTCATTCCTTACACCATCAGCACCTATCTGGCGACCAATGGCAAGGGACGTCCTTCCTCGGACAGCCAGCCGTTCCGCGATGGCGTACAGCAGGTGAATGAGCGTATCCAAAATCTGATGTCGATCAACGGTAAGCGCTCGCCGCTTTCCTTCCACATCGAACTCGGCAAGATATTGTGGGAGTATTGCGGCATGGCCCGCAATGAAAAGGGCTTGAAGACTGCGCTCGAAAAACTGCCGGTATTGCGTCAGGAATTTTACGAAAACCTCAAGGTAGTCGGCGCTGCCAACAGCATCAATCAGGAGCTGGAGCGTGCAGGTCGTGTGGCGGACTTTATTGATTTTGGTGAGTTGATGTGTCTCGACGCCTTGACCCGCGAAGAGTCTTGCGGTGGACACTTCCGTGAGGAATACCAGACCACGGAGGGGGAGGCCTTGCGCCAGGACGACAAGTTTGCTCACGTATCCGTATGGGAAGATCAGGGGACAGGTAAGACTCCGATCATGCACAAGGAATCGCTGGTTTATGAGGAAGTCAAGATGAGCACCCGTAGTTACAAGTAATCATTGGAAAATAGGAATCATCATGAATTTCACACTGAAAATCTGGAGACAGGACAACCCACAGGCCAAGGGCGCTTTCAAGGAATACAAGGTTACGGATATTTCCTCTGATAGCTCCTTCCTGGAGATGCTTGATGTGCTCAACGAACAACTGGTAGAGCGCAACGAAGAACCCGTGGTGTTCGATCATGATTGCCGCGAGGGAATTTGTGGGGCTTGCTCGCTGGTCATCAACGGTAATCCGCATGGCCCGCAACGGGCCACCACCACCTGTCAGCTTCACATGCGCACCTTTGAGGATGGTGACGTGATCACGGTAGAGCCCTGGCGCGCCAAACCGTTCCCGGTATTGCGTGACCTATTGGTGGACCGCGATGCCTTTGACCGCATCATGCAGTCAGGTGGATATGTTTCCGTGCGCACCGGAAGCGCTCCTGACGGTAATGCCATTCCTATTTCCAAAACCATTGCCGATGTCGCGATGGATGCCGCTGCCTGTATTGGCTGTGGCGCCTGCGTAGCCGCTTGTAAGAATGCCTCGGCGATGCTGTTTGTTTCCGCCAAGGTATCCCAACTCAACCGCCTGCCGCAAGGCCAGGCCGAGAAAGATCGCCGCGTCCTCAGCATGGTGGGCGCCATGGACCAGGAAGGATTCGGCAGTTGCACCAACTTCGGTCTCTGCCAGGCCGTCTGCCCGAAGGAAATCACCCTCGACCACATCGCCAAGATGAATCGCGATTTCGCCGTGGCCTCCGCCAAGAAATTCTTCGGTTGGGACGCTGAAAGCTCCGCAGGTGGCGGGGCAGGTTGAGGAATGAGGTTCGTTTCTCTCGGTAGGATCTCAGGATTTATAGGGCCTATAGGAAATAGGTAGGGAATACAAACTCTCGACAAGTGTTCTAATCTCTGTAAGACTGACTTTCTTACTGCTCTTTGATTGCTTTTATGGGGGTGTCACGGATTCGACTTTGGGTTCGATTGCACGGTGGCATGCCGGAGATGGTAGTTGGCTCCGCAACAAATCTACCAATACTATAAATGGCGAACAAGAATACGCCCTCGCTGCTTAATTAAACACAGCGACGTTCCACCACTGATACCTGTTAGGTGAATGGAGCGACGACAACAGGCATAGCCTTTCCGGGGGTTCCCGATGAAAGGCTGTACTTTACGGGAACCTGGTTTCAATGAAGGGTGTCGATGCCCGTCTGCGAAACGAAATCAAACTATCGACTAAGCATGTAGAGGCTTTGCCTGAAGGCTCATAGCACGCGGGTTCGACTCCCGCCACCTCCACCATTTGAAAATACCCTGACGAGTCTGACGCCCAGTAGGATTGCTGCAAGGAAGAATACAAAAGCGTGAGGTTCGGGGATAAGGATCAGGTCTCCCATACCGATGACGAACCCGACATTTTCCCAGGTTCCCGACAGAGGGTTTGTGGTGCCGTTGACCAGTTCAAGAATCCATTCGCCGAACGGGTTTTCTCCCCAGTAGGCATAGGAGAGAAAAGTCCATTCGAGGGAGTTGCTGTCGTAACTACGCTGATCTGCCCAAATTCCAGTCATATCCGTATCATCACTGAACAGCAATTGACGGGTGCCGGAAGGAGAGGTGAGCCATGCTGAGAAATCTCCCTGTATGGAACCGATCCCGTCAACGGAGTAGGCATACCAGTCCGTTTGAAGTCCGGTAATCAGCAAACTGACTGAGATATATTCGACAGGTTGCAGCAGTTCGGGTGCAATGGATGCATAATAGGAGAAGATTAGTGAGGGCGTGTCGGTGAAAGACTGATTTACCGGGAGAATAAGGCTGTCGTGGATTGTTTGTTCGGTAACCTGATGAGACATCAGTGCCATTTCGACGAAGGCGGTGGCATCAATGAGTCCGAAACCGTAATTGCGGTTGAAGCTGTTACCCGCAGCATTGGTGATCCATCCACCATGGGGATTGTCGTCATCGGGATTCACGATTCTGCTGGTGCGTACCAGGATATGCTGGGCCATACGTGCATTAAGGTTCGGATTGGCTTCTACTCCCAGTGCCAGGATTCCGCTAACCAGAGGGGCGGTGGACGAAGTGCCGCCGAAGGTACTGGTATACGGATAACCATTCTCAAAGTGGAGATAGGAATCGCCGCCATCTTCAAAACGCGTACACGCGCCCAGTGGTGTGAGCTGCTGGAAGATACCGACGTCTGTTTCGCCCCGGTACTGG
>CAZYDZ010000042.1:1535-8506 GCA_964646535.1 uncultured Opitutaceae bacterium | reverse complement strand
CCGCCATCTTCAAAGTCATTGTAACCCTCATGTCCCGTCCGATCTGTACTGCTGATACGAAACAGGGCGCCACTGCTGCTGGGTGCGGTCACAAAGATGTTGGAGCCATAATTACTGTAGGTGGAAAACTTCCCGTCACTTCCCATGGCCGCAGTAACGATTGTTCCGGGAATGCTTGGATAGGATGCCTTGCCTGAGTCGGAAACGTACCATGTTTCGTTGAATGGGATCCTGTTGTTCCCCGCGCTGAAAACATGCATGACGCCGTGATTGAGACTGTCCAGAACGGCCTGTATGCTGGTATCCGGATCGCCGTGATCATAAGCGTACAAGGCGCCCGTGCTATGATTTTTAATCCGTACCGGTACATGCTCCCATGAGACTGCTGCAAAGGGATCCAGATTGCCATGGATATCAGTTTGTCCCTGAAAGAGAATGGCGGCCATCCAGGTGTCATCATCGGTTCGGCCGTCGGGATCGACTGTGTCGAGCCACCTCAATGAGGCAATGCCCGCATTCGGGGCGGCTGCAGAAACTCCGATACCGTTGCCCCCTCGTGCTGCGGCTACCCCTGCGACAGAAGTGCCGTGATTGTCGAAGGGGTCGGATGGACTACCTCGATAGCTGTCTGCCAGGTTGTCGATTTGGTTTTTGTCGAAGTCCCAGCTATATTGATTTTGGAAATTGACCTGCAAGTCGGGGTGGTTACCTTGTACGCCGTCATCCACGATGGCAATAATGACTCCTGCCCCAGTGTATCCCATCGCCCATGCGCCCAGGATATTGACATCGAGCCCTACATTGTTGGCGTTGACGGGCATCTGGTTATGCAAATGCCATTGTCCGAAATAACCCTCGCTGGCACCATATGAGGTTCCTGGATAGAAAAAAGGGTCATTGGGGTAAAAAGCACCCGAAGCTATGTAGGAGATAGTATTGAAAAACAATGCCAGGACGAACCATCTCTTGCTACGCATATGCAAAATATTCACTGTAGTGATTTTATTCACGACTACGATTTCATGTAAACTGTGAAGTCTCAGATCACAGTTGGTGAGGTGATTGGTGTCTTTCCTTGTAGGAGGGGCTTTACGCCCCGACCAGCTCAGCATGCATAATTTCGGGTCGCGGCGTAAAGCCCCTCCTACAGTGCGTTGATGCGGATATCCGAGCCAACAGACTTCCTTTATGGCCCACTTGGAGATCGGGCTCTACACACAGAAAACCAGCGATCATGTTCTTAAACTAGCGACATTCCGGGTTGACCGCCTAGACCCCCTCCAATCTAAACCCATGCTGGAAACCATTCAGAGAATTTTTCATCGGCGTAAATCTGTGACTATCTGTGGTTCCCTTTATGTGTTGTTTCACTTGCTTATCTGTTTGTGGATTGAAGCAAGCTCTGCTATCTGCATGGGAACCAGCTCGTAATGAACTTAAAACTAAAAGGATCCCTGTTTGGTGTTGTCTCGGCGGTCAGCTACGGGGTGAATCCGCTGGGTGCGTTGTTTCTGTACGAGGAGGGAGTGAATACGCACTCGGTGTTGTTTTACAGGTTTTCGCTGGCGGCGGTTATTTTGGCGGGTTTTCTGCTCCTGTATAAGAAGTCATTCCGTATCTCGCGAAGGGAGGGGATCGTCTTGCTGATCCTGGGAATCCTTTTTGCGGCTTCCTCGCTGACCTTGTTTGCCAGTTTTCATCACATGGATGTCGGCGTGGCCTGTACGTTGCTTTTTGTGTATCCGATTATGGTGGCGGCCATCATGACTCTTTTTTTCAAGGAACGACTGACGGTGGCCACGGTATTGTCTATTCTGTTGGCACTGTTCGGAATCTGGCTGCTGTACGAGGGAGGTGGCGAGGGCGCTTTGAACACGTTGGGAGTCTTGCTGGTGCTGGTGTCGGCGCTCTCCTACGGGCTGTATATGATCCTGGTGAACAAAGTACCGCTGGCGATGCCTGCGGTGAAGCTCACATTCTACGTATTGGTGTTCTGTGTATTGACGATCATGGTCCATTCCTTTGTGGGCAACGACACCCATCTGCAACTGCTGACCACCCCGACCACTTGGATGTTTGCGATCATGTTGGCCCTGGTTCCCACGGTCGTATCGCTAATCACTATGGTATTTGCGGTGCATGCGCTCGGTTCTACCCCGACGGCAATCCTGGGGGCGCTGGAACCGCTGACCGCGGTGGCCATTGGCATCCTGGTGTTCGGTGAGGCGCTTACCATGCGACTGGCAATCGGTATACTATTGATTCTGGTAGCGGTGGCTCTGATTATTGTAGGAAAATCCATATCGGAAAGGTGAGCGAACGACCCTTTGGGTCTTCCTCCTGCGAATATGCCTGAGGCGATCTCCTCAGTAATCCTTGTTAAGACGGGTTGGATTCGCTATATGTTTTTTGTACAATGGACAAGTCATTGGAAAGCCCTTTGGTAATTCAAGCGTGTCGGGAGTTCCGCGTACGCAAATTACACCTGTTTGGATCTCGGGCAAGAGGTGATGCACGAAAGGACAGTGACATTGATTTGATTGTCGAGTTCGATCGTACCGGATTTCAGGGAGCCTTCAATCAGTTCATGGAATTTAAAGAGCGTCTCGAGAAAATACTTGGACAACCTGTTGACCTGTTAATTGACAAGCATTTCCGTAATCGGCTGTTTCAGGAAGAAATAGAGCGAACCAAGAAGCTGATTTATGCCGCATAACATCAGAAAACTGGTTTTGGATATCCATCTTTGCTGTGAGGAAATCCGGTCTTTTGTCTCCGGGAAAAATTACGATGATTTTCTTGCTGACAGGATATTACAACTGGCTATTGAGCGACAATTTGAAATTATCGGTGAGGCTTTCAATCGACTCGAAAAAATAGATGCAGAAAACCTTTTTGCAAAGATCCCGGAGTTATAGGAAGAGACGATGCTTTATTGTGGGACTTTGTTGTGCATCATGTGCCGGATTTGCTCATCTACGAATGAAAGATCTGTGTCAACAGGTAGCCGAGGCCACCGGCGATGGGCAAGGTGAGCGTCCAGGCGATGACCATGCTGCGCACGACGGGCCATTTGACAGCGTTGAGGCGTTTGGTGGCGCCGACGCCCATGATGGAGCTGGAAATGACGTGTGTGGTGGAGAGTGGGATCCCCCAGTGACTGGCGACTTGAATGATGGAAGCGGCGGCGGTCTCGGCGGCGAAGCCGTGAATCGGCTGCAGCTTGACCATCTTGTGGCCGAGGGTGCGGATAATGCGCCATCCTCCTGCGGCAGTACCGGCGGCCATGGTCACTGCGCAGAGCACTTTCACCCACATGGGAACCGAGGAGAAGCTTTCCATGTGAAGGAAGCCCAGCAGATCAGGCAGGTCGTTAAGAATTCCCGCCTGGGTAGCGGTGACCAATGCCAGGGTGATGATTCCCATGGTTTTTTGCGCGTCGTTGGTGCCGTGACTGAACGCCATCCAGGAGGCGCTGAAAATCTGTAATTTGCCGAAGGTGCGGTTGACCAGTACGGGGCGTGTTTTGCGCAGTAGAAAGAGGAAGCATCCCATCACCAGGAACCCGATGAACAGGCCGCATAGAGGGGAGATAAACATCGGGATGATGATCTTGGGTACAACACCCTCGTAGGCCCCGGTGTCCGGGTTCTGGGATACCCATATCACGACATCCCAGTTGTTGGCGGCGTTGGCGAGGGCGGCGCCACACAAACCACCGATCAAGGCGTGGCTGGAACTGGACGGAATGCCGAATCGCCAGGTGATCAGGTTCCAGATAATGCCTGCGACCAGACCGTACAGAATGACTTCCGTGGTGACGAACTGGCTTTCCACCATGCCCTTGCCAATGGTGGCGGCGACCGCAGTTCCCGCCATGGCCCCGAGCAGATTGAAGGAGGAGGCGAGAATGATGGCGTGGCGCGGAGTGAGTACGCGGGTGGAGACGACGGTGGCAATTGAATTGGCCGTATCATGGAATCCGTTGATGAATTCAAAGACGAGTGCGGCAACGAAAACCAGAACCAATAGAGTCATAGGACGCGTTTTGTGCGGATTAGGAGTACTTTAACGCCACCTGAAACAAGAGATTCCCGGTGTTGCGACAGCGGTCGATCGCCTTTTCCATCAGATCATTGATATCCCTGATGTAGATCACTGTAATCGGATCGTACTGACCGCTGTAGAGCAAGCGGGTGATATCGCTCATGTTTTTATCCGCCTCGCCTTCAATCGAACCAATCTGGTCATTCATCTCGCGCACCTTTTGTGGATTGGGACTCTTGCGCAGGTTTTTCACCATTTGAGAGACAATTCCCACTGCGTTTTGCAACAGCTCGGTCTGGTGGAGGAAGTAATTCCTGAATGTTTCGTGAATCCCAATGGAGGCCCCTTCGGCGAATTTGACCAGAGCCTTGGGGATCTTATACAGCGAGGCTGCGATGTTCTCAATCTCCTCGCGCTCGATCGGGGTGGCGAAGGTGCTGCAAAGCTCCTCGGTGATTTTCCATTTGATCTGCTTGTGGCGGCGGCGCAATTCCGTCAGTTGCTCCAGGTGGTCGGGGTATTCGTTGTTTTTCAGCATGTCTGCGACGAGACTTGCGCTTAATCCGACTTCGTTGGCGCTGGATTCCAGCAAGTCGTAAAATTTATCGCCGCCCGAGAGGAGTCGTTGTAATGAAAACATGAGAACTATGAACAGGAGTCGTGTGGTTTAACCGGTGTAAGTCACTCCACAAGTGGAGGTCTCCTTAATCACCACTTTGGAAAGCAGAGGCAGGACAGGCTTGAGTTGTTGCCAAATCCAGCGGGCGAGGTGTTCGCTGGTCGGGATTTCCAGGCCCGGGATGTCGTTCAGAGTACGGTGGTCCAGCTTGTCATGCAGCGGCTGCCAGGCATTCTTAATCTCCTCGAACATCAAGACGACCCCCAGTTGCGGATCAATGGGGCCGCTGGCGTGGATTTCCACATGAAAGGTGTGCCCGTGCATCCGCGAGCAGGGATGTTCTGCAGGCAACTGCGGCAGGTAGTGCGCTGCGGAAAAAGAGAAAGACTTAAAGATTTCAGTAGCCATGGAAATTTCCTTAGGGAATGCCGAGTAATTTGTGGGTTTGCAAGCTCAGTTTCCATTGCGGGTGCTGTAGGCAGTAGCGTACCACAGCCTGTGTATTAGCGGCAGTGTTGGGACCGTCCATCGGTTGCAGGTAAAAGTGTTCGAAGTCGAGGTGGGCCACCTGGTCGGGGAGCAGAGTTGGCTGCGGATAGACCAGTTTCAGTTCGTGGCCACGGGTCAGATTCAATGGCGCCCCTGCCTTGGGGCTGACACAGATCCAATCGAGACCTTCAGGAGGGAGACGAGTGCCGTTGGTCTCTACCGCGACTCCAAAGCCACGTTCATGCAACGCCTCCACCAATGCGCGATCGACTTGCAACAGCGGTTCGCCCCCGGTACAGACCACCCAGGGAGCTGATTTCGGCTGATTCTCCGGCCACAGCCCGGCAATCACATCGGCGACTTCCTGTGCCGAGGAAAAGCGTCCCCCGTTTTCGCCATCGGTGCCGACGAAGTCCGTATCACAAAACTGACAAGTCGCCTTATGCCGATCCTGTTCGCGCCCCGTCCACAGATTACACCCCGAAAAACGGCAGAACACGGAAGGCCGCCCCGCATGGGTACCTTCTCCCTGCAAGGTGTAAAAGATTTCCTTGATCGTGTACGTAGCCATGAACGAAACCAATCAGTCTGACAGGAGACAGACCGATGCGCAAGCGCAAGAGAAGGGAGAAGGAAACCACAGATTGCGCGGATTTTCGCAGAGATGATGGGGGGATATATGAAGACCATTTTCTAAGGGTAGGGCGTGTTTCTCCGAAACCGCCGATACGTATCGTCCGGCAATCGCAACCCTCATTGGTTGGAGATGACTGTCTTCTATGCCTGATTTAATGAAGTAACTATTTTATTGCACAATAACAACTCATATGTTACTGTGATGAAAAATGTTAATGAAGTGGATACGAACCTTCAAAGTGTGGTAAAGAAGTATTTAGGGGAGACCTTGGGTATTCACCCTGTATTTGTAAAGTGGGAGGATTCGGAGTCGATGCCCTATGCTGTTCGTAGCGAGTACAGTTTTGGGGAAATCAGGCTACTGGATCATAAAATGGTAGTAATATCGCCGAAGGAAGAAGGGGTGTTTTCGGTGGCAAAGGTAGCCAAACATTTTGCATGGATTGAGATGCATTACAAACGGGAGGGTGTCTTTATCGCCAGAAGACTTGAGGCTTATAATCGCAAGCGGCTGATAGAGCAAAAGATTCCCTTTATTATTCCGGGAAACCAACTCTACCTTCCGTCGATTGGCATCGACTTCCGTGCTCATTTACGAAGTGTGCGGGAGAAGCAACCGAAGCTAAGTCCGTCTGCGCAAGTATTGTTGTTGGCGAATCTTTTGGGTAGGTTACCGGTTGGGACCTTGACGGCAAGCCGCATTGCGGGTGTTTTGAGTAGCACGAAGATGACAATGAGCCGGGCAACGGAGGAGTTGGAGAGTCAAGACTTGATTGAAGTGAAGGTTGAGGGGCGTGAAAAACAAATTCATTTTAAGGCCCGAGACCGTGAGTTGTGGGAGAAGGCCAGTCCAGTATTGCGCTCGCCGGTTCTGCAGCGCGTGTTTATTGAGAGTATAAAGAATCCTCCTGGGGCTGTTGCTGGTCTCAGTGCTCTCTCTGAACGAACCATGATCGTTGCTCCTTTATATAAGGTAAGGGCGCTTGGGGGTAAGGAATGGAAGATGTTTCAGAGAGAGGTCCACCCGAGAATTATCCCTATGGGAGGGGCAGACTCGGGAACGGTTGAGTTGGAGATTTGGAGGTACAATCCTCGCTTGCTTAGTGGGGATGGGGCTATCGATCCTTTGTCTCTTTACCTCAGTTTAAGGGATACGCAAGATGAGCGTGTGGAAGGCGCA
>CAZYDZ010000042.1:0-1525 GCA_964646535.1 uncultured Opitutaceae bacterium | reverse complement strand
GAAAGGGATTGAATTATTTAGGGAGCATTTTGCTGATTATACGGATCGATATGTTCTGATTGGGGGTACGGCTTCAGCGCTGGCGATGGAAGAGCTTGGGGTGGACTTCAGAGCGACCAGAGATCTGGATATCGTTTTGTGTGTTGAAGTATTGGACAAGGGATTTGTTAAGGAATTCTGGAAATTTATTCAGATGGGCGGCTATGAAACCAAACAGAGGAGCACAGGAAGGAGACTTTTCTATCGCTTTCATTCCCCGAAGAATTCTGACTTTCCGGATATGCTGGAGCTATTCTCAAGGATTCCAGACGCACTTCAGATAGCAGAGGGCGCCCATCTCACTCCAATTCCAGTGGAGGAAGAGGTTTCCAGTCTTTCGGCGATATTGCTTGATGATGCTTACTACGCCCTCATTCATGGAAGCAAGAGAGTTGTTGATGGTCTTGCCATCACCGGAGCAGAGTGCCTGATTCCTCTTAAAGCCCGGGCCTATTTGGATTTGTCTGAAAGGAAACAATCTGGGGTGAGAATTGATACCAAGGATGTCAGGAAGCACAAGAACGACATTTTTCGCTTATACTCGATACTGAATCCCAAGGCTAAACCAATTATTCCAACAAGTATAAAGTCAGATTTGGTAAAGGCCTTTCGTCTGTTGAAACGTGAAGATGTTGATCTGAAATCCTTGGGTATTAAAGGGATTTCCGTATCCAGGATTATTGAGGAGTTGGAAGCCTTTTATGAACTCAATATTTGAGGATCCCGTCAGGCTTTCCACTCCAGAACCTGGCCGTCCTTGAGGAGTTGGGCGCGCAATTCTGGGTAGGAGACTTGTTGTACGGGGCAACTGTCGCGCATGGCGAAGTGGGCGATGGTGGCAGCGGATTGTCCGAGAACCATGAATACGGGTTCCATGCGGATGGAGCCGAAGGCGATATGAGAGGAGGCGAGGCACCAGGGAACGATCAGGTTGGCGCATTCGTTTTCTCTGGGGACAATCGAGCGGAAGGAAATCGGGTAGGGGGTGAATCCGCCGATTTGGACGTCGCCCTCGTTGATGGCGCGGCCAGCCTTGACGACGCGGCGGCAGTGGTGTGAATCCATGGTATAGGCGGCAAAACCGACTGGGTCTTCCGCGACGGCGCGACCGACGCAGTGGTGTTCGGTCATCACGTAGTCGGTGACCATGCGGCGCGCTTCGCGAATGTACAATTCAGGTGACCAGCCCCCGGTTTCGAGGAATTCATCGGTGGTCAGGCTGTAACGTTTTACCTGCTCCTTCACCCAGGCGGGTACCCGTTCGTCGTGGACGACAAACCAGTACATTCCCTGGTTGTAGTCGAGGTGGTCCTGGAAAATTTCCTGACGGCGGGCGTAGGTGGCCTCGGGCCATTCGTGATTGGCGCCGATGTTATCACTGGAAAAGCCGCCAAAGTTGTTGGTGTCGGTCTTTCCCTTTGGCATGGCAACGGAAAGCTGTAAGGCGTCCCAAATACCGGTCTGGATATAGCGGAGCAACAGTTCG
>CAZYDZ010000041.1:0-13729 GCA_964646535.1 uncultured Opitutaceae bacterium | reverse complement strand
AACCCCGATTCGCTCGTCAGGAAACAGGACAGTGCCACAACTCCAGCAGTGCTGCGAGTCATTGCCCACCCATTTATTGCACGCATGGCAACGCCACCATCCATGCGGAGCCCCCGAACCACATTTACCGCAAAAACGCGCGCTTTTCTTTACCTGATTCCCACAACGCGGCGCGTGCCGGTCATGGCGGGCTGCTTTTAACGCCTCCCCGCTTACAGCCTTGCCATTGGCCGGATCAATCAGAGCTTGGCAACGATCAGCAAATATTCCCATTGCTATGCCTTTTCTTAAGGGTGAATTGTGTAGTGGACATATAGACGATAGTTAAATAATAGGATACAAATCAATGAGATAAATCCTCCTCATGACCTTGACACTCTCGAATGCCCTTGCGCTCCCAACAATCCAGGCAAACTCCCCGCCCGGTCTTGGAACAATAGCCACTGCGCGACATTTCACTGTGGTAAAAACGTCCGCAGGCTCCGCAACGAAACCCTTCTGACTTCCCTCCCACTGTATGCTTCACCAGATACGCCTCCAATACTTCACGCTGAACCCGGTAAATCCTCCCCAGCTTGATCGCCGGCAACGAACCCGAACGCACCAACCGGTACACCAACTGGTAATCAATCGAAAGCTCCGCCGCCACCTCTTCCAGGCTCAAATATGCGGAGGATTTTTTTTCAGCAGGCATAAGAAGGGATTTCTCACAGACTTATCCCAATTGTCAATATTTATCTTAATTTTCACTGTTTATTTTTATTGATCTCTATGATTGTTTTTTTTAACAATCCGACTTTACCGAAAAGGCACCCTAATCCCTCATCATTATGTCAAATCGAGAAGACCACCTGAATCGTCGTTTTGAAAAAAAATCCGCCCGTGTGGGCATCCAGACTCAGCACCACCCTGCTACGGCACCCGGCAAGTCAGAGGAGCCACAAAAGCGAAGTGGCAAAGCATGGATCGCCCTGCTGATCGTTGCCGTCGCTGTGGCTACGGCAATCGTCATCTGGCAATACAGCATCCACAGCAAAGCCGACATTGCCATCCCGACTCCCCCCGAGTCCGCAGAACGCTTCGTACAGGTGGCTTCTCAGTACGCAAACGCCATCGCGCTGGTGGTGGTCACTCACCCTGAAATGACCCGTGAGGCAGGACCGCTTCCCATTGGCACCGCATGGGCAGTGGGCCCCAACGTGTTCGCCACCAACGCGCATGTCGCAATTCCCGTACAGGAAGTCCTGGATGCCGGAGGTGCTGCCTATCTGGCGATCAACCGTGCCCCGGATCGGCGTTATCGAATCACACGCAGCGTCTGCCATCCACGTTACGAACAGGCAGGCTATGATTTTGACGGGCGCGAGGAAGCTGTCTCCTCTTATGATGTCGCCCTTTTCTTTATCGAAGAGACCGTAGAGCCCTATTTCGAACTGGCGGATGATGAGGAATTGGCGCGACTGTCCTCTGGTTATCGAGTCAGCTATCTCGGCTTCCCGATGGAAGAAATGGCAGGTGGCGGGGTCAATCCGCGCAGTCCCGTAGCCACCATGCAGAGCGGCATTATCACCTCTGTCACCAACTACTGGCTCTCAGATGCATCCTTTGCGGATCAATTGCTGGTGCATCACAACCTGGCAGCCACCGGAGGGGCCAGCGGCAGCCCAATCTTCAATCAGGATGGCAAAATTGTCGCCATTCTGAACGCAGGCAACATCGGCTTATCGCTCACACATACCGAAATGGGGCTTTCCTATAAGCGAATGCCCTCTGCTGTTCTCGTCAACTTTGCCCAGCGGGCGGATCTGGTACGCGAATTGTTAAAAGAATCGTCACCACAACCGTAAGTCCTCATCTATCCATACCATGAACCCAATCGACCCCGGCGCCACCATCCGCTCGTTTTCTCCCGGCCATCAGCTTTTCGGACGCTTCACGCTGGTTCGTATGCTCGGACGCGGGGGTATGGGGGTCGTCTGGTTGGCCAGAGACAATACCCTGGACCGTGAAGTCGCATTGAAGTTTCTGCCGGAAATGGTCATGGGCGACCGCGAGGCAATTGGCGAACTGCGTACGGAAACCCTTCGTTCCCTGAACCTGACCCATCCTCATATCGTGAGGATCTACGATTTCCTGGAAGAGGATGAGCTGGCGGCGATTTCAATGGAATATATTCCAGGGCTGACACTCACCAATGCCCGTTTACAAAAAGCCCAACGGCATTTTGAGACTTCAGAGATCGCCACCTGGGTGCAGCAAATCGGCGCGGCGCTGGAATACGCACACAATCAGGCACGAGTGGTTCATCGCGACCTCAAACCCGCCAATCTGATGCTCAACGCGCGGGGTGAAATCAAGATCACCGACTTCGGCATCGCGCGCAGCCTGTCCGACAGCGTATCGCGCATTTCCCGCCAAGCCAGCTCCTCCGGCAGTCCGCTATACATGTCCCCTCAACAACTGCTCGGAGGACGTCCGACAGCATCGGATGACATTTACTCACTGGGGGCGACAATCTACGAATTACTGACTGGCAAAGCCCCTTTTCACACGGGCAACATACTGGCACAAATTGAACAGGTGGTCCCGCCTTCCATGATGGAACGCCGCGCAGAACTGGAAGTCACTGGTGAAACCATTCCTGTACAGTGGGAGACGGTCATTGCCGCCTGCTTGTCCAAAAATCCGGCAGACCGACCATCCAGTATCGCCAGTCTGACCGCCGCACTCAACGGTGCTCCCCTCGTCCTCGCGGGCGGGACCACCCAGAATCCACCCTCATCAGCCAAGTCTAAAAAGCCCAAACAAACATCTAAGCCAGACAAAGGGCATAAAGAGCACAGACGTTTTCCAGCGGGCATTGTCATTACTTTATTGCTACTCGCGGCTACCGCAGGAGCGCTCAGTTATTACTTCCTCATTCACCAGCCCAGGAACCTACAACAGCAATGGGTCCAGGCAGAACAGGCAGAAGCATGGGATGCCCTGCAACGCAAATTGGTTGATTTCAAGCCAGGTGTACCGCGCTCCGTGCGCAACCACATGGAGGAATCCGTACAGCAGTTTCTGTCCGACAAACAACACCCACACCTTGAAGAGGCCAGCCAACTCTGGCAACAACACCTCTCTGCATGGGAAGAGGCACTGCGGGGAGATCTTCACATCAGGACGATTCCCGCAGGCGCCGAAATCGTCGTCACTGGAGTCGGCATACAACCCTCACCCGCCCAGTTTTCCCATCTGCGCCCAGGTGCCTATGAGGTGCAAATTCGCGCTCCCGGATTTGATTCCGTGCATACCCAGATCACACTCGCCGATGAACGCGGTGCAACTCCCGATACTTTCACACTCCAACGGCAGACGGGATCGCTGGTAATTGAGAGCGAGCCCGAGGGACTGGCCTTTGTGCTGGAATCGCTGGAGAGTCCCGTTTCCAAAGAAAAGCAGCCCCCGATCAAGGGCGTCACTCCCGCCACACTGGAGCAACAGCCCACGGGTCGTTATCGGGTCATACTATCCCGCCCTGGCTGGCCAAACGTACAACGCAACGTGGAAGTGACTCATGGCTCCAAGGCCAGTATTCAGGCACAGTTCCCCACAGCAACGATTTCAGTCACTTCAAATCCAAATGGACTGGAGCTGTTCCTGATTGAAGACGGCAAGGAACGTCCATTGGGCCAGACTCCCCTCACACAGCAATTGGCTCCGGGTACCGTTGACTTTGTCGCCCGTCACCCTAGACTCGGAGAGGCTCGTGCACGCGCCAGCCTGACGGCTGGTCAGGCGCAGGAACTGAGTTTGCAACTGCCCCACGGGGAAATTGAAATCCAGAGCAACCCCACAGGCGCTGCTATCTTCGCAGGCGATCAATTGCTGGGCAAGACGCCCCTGCATCTCCAACAGGTTTCCCCTGGGGCAGTGACCCTGCAGGCGCGACTGGACGGACATATCACGGTTCCCATCAACGGTACCGTTACCCACAAGGGCACACTGAAACTGCATGCGATTCTGCCGCTGAAACGGCTGGGAAATTTTCAGGCGACCATGAACCATGTCGATTCGCTGATCGCTCAGTACAAAAACCGTCTGACGCCAGACAAGCTGGCCAATATTTTCCTACTTCGGCTCCAGGTTTTTCTGGTACACGGAAAAACCGCGGAAGCACAAAAGGCATGGAGCGAAGGCTGGCAGCTCAGTGCACAAATCCAGTCTCCCTACCAGCGATTGACTACCCGCACGACTTATCTTTCCTATGTTGCAGAGCTGGCACCTGGCCAACTTGTTTCTTGCTGGCAGCAAATGACCAGCGATTTCAATGCCATCACGGCCAGCGATCCCGGCATTCCCTCACATTATTCTAACAGCGAAGGCAGCTTACAGTACCGAACCACAGACTTACGGGTCACTACCATGCGATCTGCGTTGAATGCTCTTCTTATCAACAACCTGGATATGCGTATCGGAGAACCGTGGGTGACCCGAGTAATAGAGGACATCAGCAAACTGAGCAACCAGGAAAAGGGAAAGATTCTTTATTATAGTCATTCTGACAATATTCTCAGGCATCTCAACCCCAACTTGATTGCGCGCTGGCATCAATTGCGCAAGAAATCCATTCCCTGGCAGGAGCACCCGAATGTTAGCAGCATTCTGGAAAACTCCGCACAGTTCCAGCCCAAGGAATTCCTTTCGGATGTGAAATGGGCAGCAAGTCAGATAAAAGAATCCTATCAAATGCACGGGCTCTACTCCACCCTCTATGATCAAGCGCCCGCCAGTCAGAGAGAGGCAGGAGCGAAAATCCTGTTGAGCCGAGCGAGTAGCCTTGGTGAGGATGTCAATCGAAACCTCTCTATTACAGAATTCCTGAATATCACCGCGACTCTTCCGCTCAGCGAAGCGGAACGTATTGGGGCTCATGCGGAAACCGTCATACGCAATATTCGCGAAGACTACCATCACGACAGCGCAAGGGAAAACTATGGCAAATTCTGGATACGCCTGGGCAATAAGGAACGAGCCCAGAGCGAGTTCAACAAGATCCGTGGGGCTTACCATAAAAACCGCATCAGTAACGCACGGATTGTCGCAGAGCGAGAACAGCCGCAATACGAACAGAGCAGAAAAAACCGGGCTCAGCGCGAACAGCTACAACCAATTCAAGCCGCCATTCATAAAAACGATCTCTCTTCGGTTCGACAGCTTTCCGCCAAGCTCGAAGGAACGTGTCCTGCCCACGGCATATTTGCCGAACTGCTGACTTACCACGCCCAAAATGGTCGCTGGCAGGAAGTGGTCGAACTCATCCGCAAACACGGCACCACGGACAATCTCCCCCACCACATCATCGAAAACAAGCAGAATAAAAGTTTTCTATACGCTCTACTCCAATCAGATCAGGCCGATTCGTTTCTGCCATTGCTCTCCACTCTTCATTCTCCTGAAAACAGCTATTGGGGAAGATTGAAACTCGCCGGCTCTGTGGCCTACTACCTGATTCTGCTGGAGCGTGAAACAGAGGCCAGGCAACTGTTGCAACGGGCTAATGACGAAAATTGGGGAGGCAAACTGGGCGCTGAAGAAATCATGGCGGCCGAATGGCTTGGCGTTACCTCACTGACAGATAAACAATACAAAGAGGAGTTTGAGATATTGAAGTCCCGCCAAAAGCCCAAAGATACCCAATGGAATCTGATTTTAGCCGCTGGTGTCCTGTCGCAACGCGACCTCGGCAAGGCCAGTCTCTATTATCAGGATATTCAATCCTGGTTTGCGCACGAATCCCATAAAGATCACTACTACGCAATGTCGGCTAAGTTTCTCCTCTTTATGCACAACTATGAACTCGCCAGTCTTTGGACCCAACAGGCGATATTCGGAGACTTTTACCCACACCTGCGCCAAACGCCCGATCCAACAGTCGCGCGGACGGAGAAGTGGCTCGATTCGCTCTCAGATCCCGACACACGCATCACCAGCTGGCTGTACACTCTATACTTCTAATCGCTTATGGACAATCTCGACTTAGGACAAACCATTCGTTCTTATAGCCCCGGCCAACAGGTGTTCTCCCGCTATACGCTGGAACGCATCCTCGGGCGCGGCGGTATGGGTATCGTTTGGCTGGCACGGGATCAGCGCCTGGATCGCAACATCGCGCTGAAGTTCCTGCCCGAAATCGTCAGTGGAGACCATGAGTCCATCGAAGAACTGAAACGGGAGTCGCGGCGCTGTCTCGACCTCACCCATCCGAACATTGTGCGCATCTACGACTTCAACGAAGAAGAGGATATCGCCGCGATTTCAATGGAGTTTATTGATGGACCGACACTGGCCACCCGCAAAACCGAGACAGCGGATCGCTCGCTATCCCCCCAGGAGCTGAAGGAATGGGTACGCCAGATCTGTATCGCGCTGGATTATGCGCATTGCTCGGCACGTCTGGTGCATCGCGATATCAAGCCTGCCAACCTGATGATCGACGCCGCAAACAATATCAAGATTTCCGACTTTGGTATCGCCGTCACGCTTTCAGACTCGGTCAGTCGCGTCAGCAATATGAGCGGCAGCAGTGGCACTCCCTTTTACATGAGCCCACAGCAGATGCTCGGGCAACGTCCTGCTCCCGCAGACGATCTCTATTCGCTGGGCGCCACGCTTTATGAACTGATCACCAGCAAGCCGCCCTTTCATACCGGCAACATTATTGCCCAGATTGAACGGGTTACGCCTCCCTCCATGGCGGAACGACGCGCGGAGCTGGAAAGGGCTCCGATGGAAATTCCGTCCGAATGGGAGGAAACCATTGCCGCCTGCCTGGCCAAAGAGCCCTCTGAACGACCTGCATCCGCACACGAACTGGCCTCCCGACTGGGTCTGGAGTTTACTCCAGCCAACCCAGCCGCCCTCGCCCAGTCCGCCACATCCACACCGACCCGCCTCACACACAAGCCCCGTCCAACCCGCACTTCACAAGGCCCAAGATTGTCGATTGCACTGTTGGTGATTACCGTCCTTCTCGCAGGCGCAGCCAGCTATTACTTCGGCTATTACATGCCGGAACAGAAACGGCGTACAGAAGCCTATGAAACCGCCTTGGCGCAGGCCAGTGAATTGCGTCGCAATGGCGATCCCGCGCGCGCCCTGGTGGAAGCCCGGCGCGCGCTCGACCTGCTCCCGGAACAACCACGGGCACAGGCATTGGTAAACTCGATCCAGGAAGAACTCAATCGCCACGCAGAAATCGAACGCCTGCTGCGCAATGCCAAATCCATGACCCAATGGACCGAGGAAGAGCAATCCCTCTCCGCATTGCAAACGATTCTGGAACTTGATCCGCTGCACGGGGAAGCCAAAACCTTACTACAAGCGTTGCATGCCCGTCAGCAGCAGCGCAACGACTTGTTGCAGACAGCGGAAAAGGCCGTGCAACAGGCCGATTCACCCGCCTCATTTGAATCCGCAGCCGCAGCCATCGCAGAGGCGGAAAAAGTAGCCCCGGGACACGATCATCTGCCCGTGTTGCGTCAGACCCTCACCGAGCAACAGCGAATCTACGCCAGCCAGTTACAAGAGCGGCAAGCCCGCGCCCGTCAGCTTGTCCAACAGGCTCTGTTGCCTGAAAATGAAGACCGCGCCAACGGATTGATTGCCGAAGCGACCGCTCTCTTCCCTGAATACAGCGGCATTGCCGAGGCGCGCAAAACTTTGGCAGATCGCGAAGCCAAACGAATCGCTCACCGTAACGTCATCGAGCAGGCAACGAAATTGCGTGAGCAGATTCAAAAAACCACTACGGTACAGGAAGCGACTCCTCTTCTCGCATCGCTGGAAAAACTACTGCACCCCTATCTGGAAGAAAATGATGAGCAGTTCCGGCAATTATTTAATCAAAGCAATGAATATCTGCAGACCTTGCGCGCAAAAGAGGCAAAAATTGCCCATGAAAATAAATTACGTGGGCAACTGAACGGTCCGATCACGCTCGCCAATGCCCCAACTCTGCGCAAAGCAGCCGATGAACTGGCCCAGGTAGCGCCGAATGATCCGTTGCCATCCAAAATCCGTCAGGCCACCACCCTTGAATACTGGATGGAGCGGGCCGAAACAGCCTCTCGACAACTCAGCAACTCCGATGACGCAGATCGCGCTTTCCGCACCGCGATCATCCACACCGTGCATGCGCGCAATGGCAATCCCAACCTCTCCCTTGCGAAGCTGGAGGAAGTGGCCCGCAAGTCCAACCTGAACAGCCCTTCAGAATCGACCCTACAACGGACTATCGGGGAAATCATGCTGAAACAAAAGAACTTTTCCGGGGCGATGGCCCTGCTCGACAAAATCAAACACGACTGGTCAGGACGCACTTACGGAAGATATCTGGCCGAAAAACTAGGCCCGCTTGGACGCCGGGAAGATGCCAAGCGAGCGCTTCTCAAAGCGCATGAGTTACAGGAAAAATACATACGCAACAGCAAGGACAGGGAGGAAAAAACACCCTTTAGCCGAGGCAATCACTACCGCGAGATGGCGGTCTCCGCAGCTCTGGCAGGACTCAATACAGAGGCCCGTGAGTATTTCCAAAAATCAGACCGTTTCTACAACAGTGTTTCCAGGGATGAAGCAGAACATGCCTGGCTCTACCTGGCATCTGCCTACGCCCTCGCAGGCTGGTTTTCCGATGCCGAGACGGTGGCACAACGAATCGCCACCGGCGGTTATCTCACCCCAATGGTCGCTTATGGAGTATGGTTGAACATTGCGGACACACACATCTCAAAGGGCAATGAAGCCGCCGCCAACCGCACATTGGCTACTGGTCGCAGCTCATTGATCGGAGCCATGAGCCGCTTTAAGAATCTGGATGCAGGCAGAATCAACGAAAGCCTGCAAAAGGCCAGATGGACAGCCTATTGCAGTTATCAAGTCGAACAGAAGAACCCTGCCGAAGCATGGAGTCTGTATCAGAAAAACAACGGCACCCTGCTGTTCAACTCAAGTGTCTTTCACGAAATCCTCGACGGCTTTATCCAACAAAATAATCTCGATCAGGCCGTTGCAATGGTGCGGGAGCCCAAAATCAGTTTTAGCAGCACCCCGTCTGTCGAAGATCAGGTGAATACCGAAAGCATAGTTGCTGCCGCACGCGGCAAAGTGGCAGCAGCACTACTTGTTCAACGCGGGCTGCCCGCCTTTGAACAATTTTCTGCCAACCTCACCAAACCAGGCGAACAATACCAGATTTATATCAAGGTGCTCGACGCCCTCACCCCTCTGCCAGAATAGGAAAATACCTTTTCACCACAAGGGCACGAAAAAAATAAGGGAACCGCAGATTGCGCAGATAATCGCAGATAAGGTACTGTAGGAGCGGCTTTACGCCGCGACCCCGAACGTGGCATGGGACCTGGTTGCGGGGTAAAGCCAGCTCCTACAGGATAAACCCTATTCATTGAGTTCTTCGTGGTTTCGCATGAGCTTCTTCTCGTAAAAAAGCGTTGAGTCCAGCGCCCGCTTTCCCAAGGATACGTTGCAGGAGGAGTCATGAGAGAAGAGGCATTGACACTGCAAACCACGGTTGCGCGATTACGCGGCCTGAGCTGCCATCTGAAACAGCATTTGCTGGGGCAGGATGAGGCGTGCGACAGAATTAGCCAGGTCATCTGGCAGGGAGAACTGGGATTGCAATCCCCTGATGGCCCGCGCGGCAGCGCGCTGTTCATAGGCCCCACGGGCACGGGAAAGACCGAAATGGCGAAAGCGGTCGCCCGCTACTTGTATCCTGATAGCAGATACAATCATCTGTATTGCCACGACATGGCCAACTTTAAGCATGCGGACAGCCTTCCTTTGCTCATTGGCTCCCCCGGGCAGCGGGGGCTATGGGGAGAGCAACTGGATGAACTGGCGAATACCCCCGCCATTCTTCTGTTTGACGAAATGGAAAAAGCACACTCTGCCATACTGCCGCTGTTTCTTTCCATGCTGGGAACAGGCAGCCTCTGCTGCAATGATGGTAAACGGCGCGATCTACGTTCCCATTACCTCTTTTTTACATCGAATTTGGCTTCTGCCAACATGGCACACATGGAACACCTGCCGCATGAATCCATGAACAGGTTTGTATCACAACAACTGGAACAAACCTTCTCCCCTGAACTGACCGCAAGGCTGCAAACCCGTGTGCTTTTCCGCCCGATTAATCGGGAAACCCTGGCACGACTGGTAATTCGGGAAACCACGCTACAGTTAAACCGCATCGGTAGTCAGCTTGGCGTACAAATCCAGATTCATGAACCTGAACGGGTTCACAACTGGATTCACGGGCGTGTCATCTGGGAATACAACCAAAGCAAATTAGGTGCGCGCATGATACGCAATACGATATCCTGTCTGCTGCAACAATGCCTGACACATTATCTGGGACAACACGACATTTATCCCGACCAACAACTGTGGTTATCTCTGGGCAACAGCCAACTTGTATTCACCAACAATCAACCTGTCACACTGTCAACTCCGCTACGCTTAACATGTGTCTTTGCGGCTGGCTCAGACCATGCCACGCAACAGGCGGATCAACCAGTCAATACCCAGCAATGAGACGAGTAACAGCAGAAGGAAACCGCTATTCCAGAGATCCCATGTGAATTGATGAGGAATGCGCACATCACCCAGCTTTGACTTTGGCCAATAGCTCCTATCGCTCTTGTTCACAATGGAGCCGTTGCTCCCCTGGGTAACCTGCTCCAGCAGTTCACGGTTTACACCCAGTACGGACATTTCCGAGCGCGGTTGATCCACGTCTACCAGAGACAACCGTTCTGTGAGCAGGCGTCCGTCATCCCACAATTCAGCACGGATCTGATAAAGCCCAGGTATCGAGGGAGAAAATACAGATTCAAATCGGCCGACCTCGTTGCCAGGTCTTACCTGCAGTGACTCTTCACGTCCATCAGGCAGCATCGTAACCGCCCTGAACTCAGGAGTGATTACAGGACTGAGCAAATCAAAGAAGATCCGTCCAGTATCTCCCACTTCATAACGGCTGCGCTCTGGCTGAATCCAAAACACCTGATCCGCGGAACTCGAGCGAACGGGAGTCAACGCGCGCAATGCCTGCTGCCAGAACGCGGTATAATAGGTTTCTCCCGTTTGGGCGATCGGACTGCTCATCTGCCAGTTCCACAGGCTGTCGGTTCCCACATAAAGTACTCGGCCACGTCCCGCAGGCTGTTCCGCCAACACGATCATGGAACCACGGTTGCCGCGTACGGATGCTTCCGCCAACACAGTAGCCCCAGGGCGCTTGCGATCAGGAATATAAAGATTTTCCAGCGGTGACAGTTGCACAAGACCGTCAAAGGTAGGGTGCATAAAAAAGGGCGAATGGTATCCTTCCACCGATTTGCTCACCGACACCGGCCCCTTGACCGGATTGGATGATGCCTCGTTGAGGATCACTGGTAACAAACGATGCAACACAGGGTTGATACGAATAAATTCGAGTCGGGGGGAGCCCGTGACAATCAATGTATTGCCCTCCTCCACAATCCATCGCTCCAGGCTGCGGACAAAACCTGCCGACCACTGCCGAACATCCACGTCACCCAAAACAATCACATCAAACTGGGATAGCTCCGCCGAACTCTGCGGCACTCCCCCCAGACGGGCTTTGCGATCAGGCTCTCCATACATGACATACATACGGCCGCGTCCGACCAGGCCTGAGAATGCAAATGTTGGATCATCCTCCAACAGGCGTCTTAGAAAGCGGAATGACCAGCGGGAACTTCCCTCCCACAAAAGCACTTCCTTCTGGTGATCGACCACGTCAATGCCAACCGAGTACTCGCGCCCGACCAGATTGGCGCCCTCCTCTATTGCCTTGGGGCGGTCCTCCGGCGACAACAAGGATACCACATACGGGTGTATCCCCAGTCGATTTGGTTTGTGAAAGAGATTGGTCGACACCTCTGTCTGCCCTGGCTCCATCAGCATTTCAGCAGAGCTTACCTGATTTCCATCCAAATAAAGGTACACTCTCACCTGCTCGGCAGCCGAGCCTGCGGGTCTGTTCAGTCTCACCGTAAAAGGGGCATAGGATTGCAAAGCCACTCGCCGCGAACTCTGTACGGAACGAATGGCCACACTGCCTTTTTCCTCCATCAGCAACTCCTCGGGCACATACGCATACAGGGACAATCCGCGCTCTCTCAAGATCGGCGTAATCAAATCACGGCCACTGTCATGGCCATCCCCGATCAGCAATATATCCTGCAACGGCTGTATCTCTCCCGTGCGGGAACTGTTCTGATTGATTGACTCCCATGCCGTACGAATGGATTGCCCCGTATGGGTGCTCGACCCTTCAAAATGCAGTGATGACCATTCGGTATCAGGTTCAAAAATACGGGCGTCCTGATCAAATGAATACCAGTGTACCTTGTAGTTCTCTTCCAAATACTCGCGTAATCCCGACTCTTTGAAAGATTCGTGAAAAGCGTTGCCATAATTCTCATTTCGCCCAGGGGCCTGACGGCTCATACTCTCGGAGTTGTCCACCAGCACCATGATTTCAGGCGTCACATGAATATCCTGCTTGTAGCTAATAATCGGCTGAAACAGCATTAGCACAAATACCAGAATAATAATCACGCGCAGCGTAAACAGTACCCGAATCCAACCTAAGGGAGCCTGCTTCTTTTTCAGCAGACGCGTTCCCCAAAACAACAGGGCAAACAGACCTACGGCGCACAAAAGAATCAGCCAGACTGGAATTACCGCCGGTGAGAGTTGCCAGGATATTTGATAAGGAAACATAATCAATCAAACTGTGGGTTCAGATTCCATGGTGGATGAGAGGATTTTCCCCTTTTCAACCACGCTGCTGGCAAGACTGGGAGCCCCTGCTGGACAAACCCTGTGGACATAATACATTTCAAGAAGGAGAAACAGACAGGAAATTCCAATAAGCCAGGGCCATAACGGAGTACGTTCGCTCAGCGCCCCGCGCTTCTGTTCATCAGACAACTCAATATACTCAAAGTCGACATTCTTGAACCAGTCTGCCAGAATTTCCGGGCTCTGCCGTGTCAGTATGGAATCCGCAATCTGACGGCTCAACACCACCTGATCCATCTTCATACCGTTTGCATCGCGCCAATGGATCGTGTAAACACCATACGGCGCATCCGCAGGGAAACGCAGGACATCCGCTGCATTCACCTTTTCCATACGCAGTTCCATTTTTTCTCCCTGTGGTGATATCACATCCACCGAGGACGCAGACACACCCTCGGGAACCATCCAAAACGCCGCTTCACCAGGCGCAAACTCTCGTTTTCCTGTCGCGGAAGACAAGTAACTCACCATCTGATCCACCAATGGCAAGAAGGAATAACGTCTCGGCAGATTGCTCCACTGGTCGTTAGCGGTCGTATTAAAAAAGAGGATACGTCCCGCGCCAAGATTCTTCTCCACAATTGCCGGAACATTATCGCCGATACTCGCAAGCACACGGCTGCCTGGCAGAAGATCCCCCACTGGCTGCACATAAGTGAAAACCTGAGTCTGCTCCAGATCACTAAACTGGGCATCGTCCAATTGGGCAAAAATGGGATGACTCCAGTCAATTCCCGACAACTGAACCTTCTCCCCCACTCTGGAGCTTGCGTCCTCCTGTGTTCCCAGCATAAACGGCGACAGGCTTTCTTCAGGGAGATTCCCA
>CAZYDZ010000040.1:0-13995 GCA_964646535.1 uncultured Opitutaceae bacterium | reverse complement strand
CTATCCCAAGTGAGCAACAAGATCTTCTCCGCAATCTCAGGAGCATACAACAACTCCAGCGAAAGGTCCGCATTGGTAATCGTGAGTACCGTATTGTTTCCCACAGTCGCATTGGAAGTCCTTGCGATGTGGAACTCATTACCACGGGTTTCCCCGAGCGTCATGTGATAAATAGAGCCTTCATGCAGGAGCAACTCTCCGGCGATATAAAGCGCATTCTTCCCCTCATTATTGCTGGCATCCAGAGTACCCCCAGCCGCAACGACAATCCGCGCCTGCCTGTTCGCCCCCGTATAAACGTTAGCATGATTGTTGGTACCAAGCGTTCCGCTACCACCAAGAGTAGCAGTATCGGCCACAAAGATAGCATAGTTGGTACCAGAAGCTACCGAAGCCAGGGAACCATTGAGTTCCAAGCGCCCTTCGTTCACCCAGATGGATCCCCCCAGATTATCCGACACTCCACCGATAATCACGGTTCCTGCACCTGTTTTGACAAAGCGAGCCCGGTTGGTAGCGGTAGCCGAACCACTAGCAGCAATCCCCCCACTCAAATAGAGGTCTGCCTGGGTATTGTACTGGTGAATATACCCTTGGCTCGTCCCCCAGTTTATCCTCACGTCCGAGACAAAATCACCCACAAACCCTTCTTCCATCAAAAGAGACTGTGTTCCCTGAAGAATAATCGATTGATTGGCATTAATCCCGGAAATCGTTCCCGCCCCCTGAATTGTCAAACTCCCCGTCTGAACCTCGCCGTGTACACTAGCAATCAAGGCATCTCCAGAAATCGCATAGTTGACATTGTGCAGAGTAGGAACAGCAGTAGGATAACCGGGAGTATTTTCGCCATTGTTTCTTTTCGCAATTTCAGGAAATGCGGTAAAATCAGTGTAGCGGACAATATTATCACCGGACTGTGTGGCAAAACCAGTTTTACCACCAGAAGTCACCGTCACGTTTCTGGAAATACCGATTGTCACATTCGGAAGTGTCACTTCCACCGAGCTTCCCGCAGCCGAAAGATCAAACCTCACGGGATGAGCAGAGTCGTTATTCGTATCCAGACTTGCGATATCCAAAGTCGTACCTAACCCGCCATTGGGATCCACAACAATAGTCAAGCTTCCTGCAGCACCGTTGTCACCACCGAGATTTGTATTCAACGTTCCCCACTGCACTGTGGTACTCCCACTAGCCGCACCCACCACGCGGACAGTAGCACTTCCTCCAGCACCCGCTGGACCGTAAAGGCTTCCACTACTAAGTGCATTGAAAGTCAGGATCAGGTTGCTTGCGACCGTCGAACCAGCGTCGAACACCAGTTCACCGCGTTGCAGTGTTAAAGTAGAGATCGCAGAATGATTCCCCTGTAGCACCAAGCTTCCACTACCACGCTTGCGAATCTCCAAAGCCGCCCCAGCCCGGGTCGTGGCACCACTCAAAACAAGCTCTCCATCACCTGTGTCGATGGCGGATAATCCCCCTAAAAAGTGTAGCGCATTCGCAATCGTATTCGTGAATGCACTACGATTGGTAATCACGCCATCACTCTGAACATTGATCAGATTCCCCGATAGAGTATAGGAATCTCCAGCTTGGTCTGAAAAAGTAAGATTCAGGAAACGCAGATTGGTCAGGTCGTTATTCAATACATAGGTATTCGCCTCACCAAACACCAGATTCACGTTGTTCTGGTTTACCAGAGGAAGCGCACTCCAGTTGCCAGCATCATTGAAATCGCCATCCACAAGGCCAGACCAGACATACTGTGCATGCGCCACGGACGCGGTTGCCAACACAAGAGACGCCAAGCCGAGCCAGCGGCGGATAGGGGTAAAACGGGATGTAGTCATACGAAATGAAGGGATGATTCTGTGGATATAATTAGCAGTATTTTTACGGATTCTCATTCATCCCAAACGCACAGTCAACTATTTTTTGTCTTTTTGTAATACGCACAGAATTGATCCACAATCAGCCAAACCCCCATAAAAGAAGGGAATAAGGGCAACCAACCCAAACCCAGAATCAGGAATAGTACTCTTTTTGTGAGTGGAAATACCATTATTCAGGACACCACGAAGGGCTGAATCGGGAATCGTTCCGAGGAATAGCCTCCCCGCTTCCCGACCTATCGGGAAGCTCTGTCCATTAATCCTCTCCGCATTTTACTGCCACAACAGGGATTGATATTCTTGCAAAGAATAACTTGACTTCAATAAAGTACATCTGCCACATTTCTGATCCGTAACGGAGGGAGTCATGGAGGAATCATTCAGGGAGGACGGCGATGCATCGTGGAAACGTGTGTTGGCAGATCATCTGCCGGAGATTCTGGAGTTTGGATTTCCGGATATCCATCAACAGATTGATTGGTCAGCAGGCTATGAATGCCTGAACACCGAGCTGATTTCAGCGGACAAGAAAGATCCGGCGCGACGGTATCACGTCGATTGCCTGTTCCGGGTACACATCCGGCGATTTGGCCGACAACACACCCTGCTTCTGCATATTGAAGTCCAGGGACGGAAGGAAACCGGTTTTCCGTACCGGGTTTATCGCTATCATGTCCGGTTGACTGACCAAAACGAGGAAGAGGTTCTCTCCCTGGCGATCCTCACCGACCCGTCCCCATCCTGGAAACCGGCGCAATGGCGCTCCGCCTCTCTCGGTAATCCACAGGTCTTTCAGTTTCCGGTGCTGAAGGTAATCGATCATACGGAAGAATCCTTATTACAGGATTCACGCCCCGCTGCGTTGCTTCTGTTGGCCTGGCACAAGGTTTTGCAAACACGCCGTGGCAAAAATCGTTTTAAGATGCGGGCAACACACAAGAAGCAACTCATGCAACGCCTGTTCGAGGGTCCTTACAACGAAGAGCAAGCCCTGCGTTTGTTTCACTCACTCGACTGGCTGCTTGCACTGCCCGACTCATACGAGTTGCAATTTCATCGCGATTTACATAGTCTTTTCGAAAATCAAATTACACACACTATGAAAATTTGTACCATTGAAAGTATTGTCCGCAATGAGGGTATAGAGATTGGCATGGAACGCGGCATGGAGCAGGGACTCCATCGGGGCCGACAGGTCGGACAAATCACATTACTGCAACAACTGTTGACACAGCGCTTCGGGCTACTGCCCGAATGGGCACGACAGCAACTGGAGGATGCCAGTGCGGAACAACTCTCCAGAGTGGCCAATCGCGTGCTCGTTGCTACCACGCTCGAAGAGGTATTCGGGTGACGAAAAACAATTCAACGGGGGTATCACAAGGACCCAAAGACACAACAGACTCTGGGTAGGGCGATTTCTCCGAAAGCGCCGTCTCCCGTCTTCCCTAGTCAGCTCGGGACGGCTGACTCACCTGATCCGCATCGGCGCACTGTAGGAGGGGCTTTACGCCGCGACACAAAACCACCCCCATTCGGTCGGGGCGTAAAGCCCCTCCTACAAGGAAAACCAGCGACAACCCTCTTAAACTAGTAGTATTCCGCTGAATGCTGAAAGCAGACAGAGAACCGCTGATTACGCAGATGGGCACCGATATGGAGGAATCTTGCGACTTCGTGTACTGATGGTGAAAAGGGTTGCCAGATTTCCCTTTTCCCCGACAGGATGGCTGGCCTGATACGATGAGCAAGAACCCGGCCAGTCAGACCCCGATGATGCGTCAATATGACGAAATCCGCGCTACCCTGCCCGCGCGCACGCTGCTGTTGTTTCGGTTGGGAGACTTTTATGAGATGTTTCATGAGGACGCGGAGGTGGGCTCACGTATTCTAGGCATCACCTTGACCCGACGGCACGAGACCCCCATGGCGGGTATTCCGTACCATGCCGCGGACAACTATATTGGCAAAGTGCTGCAGGCGGGCTGGAAAGTGGCGATTGTGGATCAGATTGAGACGCCACAGCCAGGCAAACTGGTCAAACGGGCACTGACTCGTATCCTGACTGCTGGTACGACGCTGGAAAGCCATCAGATGGAGGCTGGCAGCTCTCACTATACAGTGGCTCTGCACTGTAACAAAAAGGGCTTTCATGCTGCATGGTTGGAACTTTCCACTGGAGAAATCACCCTGATTTCCGAAAGCGCTCCTGAGCCACTGGTGGCAGTCCTGCACGGAATCCGTCCGCGCGAGGTGTTACTGGTCGAAGAACAGGCCGATGAGCCAAAGGATGTTTTCGGCGAGGATATGGGTGCTTTTCTATCCACCCAGAACACATCCACACTGCTTGCTGATCACTTTGAACCTGATTCGGGGTTCAAAACGATCACTGGATTGCTCAAGGTACTGCACCTGGAAGGATTTGGCATTCCGCGCGATCATCCCGCACTGGGAGCAGCAGGGGCAGTGCTGGACTACGCCACGGAAAATCTCTGCGCGCCCCCTGAAAATCTGTGTGGCATCCGCCTGTTTCAGAGTCAACAACGGCTGCTGATTGATCCCTCCACCCTGCGCAATCTGGAAATCCTCCGTTCCGCACGTGGCACACGGGAAGGATCGTTGATTGATGCGATCGACTACACCCTTACGGCGCCTGGCAGTCGTCTGCTGGAAAGCTGGCTGATCGCCCCCGAACTGGATTTGCCTGCCATCCAAAAGCGCCAATCCCAAGTGGGAGCGTTTCTCGGCGAACCGCTGCTGCTGGAAGAATTGCGCGAACACATGAAAACCGTGCGGGACATCCCGCGTATTCTCGGTCGTCTGCAGAATCGTCTGCGCAATCCGCGCGAGCTGGGAGCCATTCGCGAGACTTTGGCGCGCCTGCCGTACCTACAAGCCATCCTGTCGCGCTGGCAGGACACCTGCCTGAACGCACTCTCGCAACAACTGCCCAATCTCGACTCCCTTTCCACCCTGCTGGACAGCGCACTCAACGAGGAACTACCCTCGCAGGTACTGGATGGTCAAATCTTCCAGACAGGCTACGATGCGGAATTGGATGAATTCCGCGAGTTGTCGCGCGACAGCAAGTCCTGGCTGACTCGTTTCGAGAAACAGGAACAAGAGCGCACGGGAATCAAAAATCTGCGGGTCAAATACAACGGGGCCTTCGGCTATTTCATTGAAGTGACCAAATCCAATCTGACGCAGGTTCCCAATGACTACATTCGACGCCAGACACTGGTAAATGCCGAACGGTTTACCACGGATGAACTAAAGGACAAGGAACGCGGCATCCTGCACGCAGAGGAAAATGCCCTTGCGCGCGAAAACGCCCTGTTTCAGCAACTGGTGGAACAGGTTCTGGAGCAGAACGACCCCTTGCGTACCACGGCCACCATCCTGGCGGAAATCGACGTACTCTCGGGCTGGGCGGAACTCGCGCGCAGTCGACATTATGTCTGCCCTGAATTGAACGAAAGTCTGGAGTTACACATTGCCCAGGGGCGCCATCCCGTAGTGGAAAATCAACTGGATCGCAATCCCGACGGTTTGGCGGGCACCACCGAATTCGTACCGAATGACACCGATCTGCAGGGCGATGATGCGCAGATCGCCCTGATCACGGGCCCCAATATGGCCGGTAAATCGACCTATATTCGCCAGGTTGCCCTGATCACCCTGCTCGCGCACATGGGGTGCTGGGTTCCAGCTTCCGAATGTCGTCTCGGCTGGGTGGATCGTATTTTTTCGCGCGTGGGCGCCAGCGACGATCTGGCCCGCGGACACTCCACGTTCATGGTGGAAATGAACGAGACCGCCAACATCCTCAACCATGCTACCGAACGCAGTCTGGTCATTCTGGATGAAATCGGGCGCGGCACCTCCACTTATGATGGGCTCAGTATTGCCTGGGCTGTCGTCGAACACTTGCACGGCACGGGAGACAAGGGCCCGCGCACACTCTTTGCCACTCACTACCACGAACTGACACGGCTGGAAAAAGAGTTGCCGCGCATGCGCAATTATTCGGTGGCAGTCAAGGAGTGGAATGAGCAAATCCTGTTCCTGCGTCAGGTGGTCGACGGAGCGGCAGACCGCAGCTACGGAATTCAGGTGGCCCGTCTGGCAGGTCTGCCCAAACCCGTAGTCGAACGCGCCATTGTACTGCTGGAAAGCCTGGAATCGGGACGCTTCCACGAACAGACCGAAAACCCTGTTCCTCTTTCCGCTGCTCCCGACAAACCTACCCGCCAACCCAGGCCCAAGCCCACCACAGAAGGACAATTAGAGCTTTTCTGATACAGGGAAACCACAAATTATCGCAGAGAATTCTTTATTTTATATCTGTGGCAATCTGCGATGATCTGCGGTTTCCTTGATTCCCCTAACCGGCCCCGACCAGAATGGTGCCGGTTTAAGACCATGCTCACTGGTTTCCATGGGTAGAACAAGCCCTATCCATTAAATTCCTTGTTGCTTCGCGTAAGGCTCTTTTCAGACTACCCTTCTTCAGTTAGAACTCTGCGGTCAAACCGATCTCGAATCCGGCTCCAGGCAATGGGGCACGATCTTTTAAGAACGAGGTATGCACACGCGCCAACTCATTGGTCAGATTGTTCCCTTTGACAAACAAAGTCCAATCGACATCCCTGGTCCGCAACTGGTAACTGGCATGGAGGTTGAGCAGAACATAGTCTGGAGTGGCGGACTCTCCGCGGGCAGTCTGCGTCTGTTGTCCTGTATACACCAGATTCATGCCCACACGGAAATCCTGTATGCCGACATCCACACCAGTCCCCAAACGCCACGGTGAAGTACGCGGCAAATACTCGTGATCCGTCAAATTACGGGCGTACACATAGTCTCCGAAAGCCTTCAAATCGAGTGTGTACCCTTCATTTTCATACGCTCTCCAGACAAGCTCCCCTTCCAGCCCATAAAACTCCGCCTTGACGCCGCGATAATCATAGCGCGCCACATCGTAATGGTGGAAATGATCTCCGTGCGCATGAGCAATTTCCACGCTATGCCCACTGTCAGACAAGTAGATGAAATGGTTGAAATGATTGTAATAACCAGTCAGACGTCCCGTGACAGAGCCTATTTCCTTTACCAGACTCACCTCAACACCGAGTGACTTTTCCAAACCGAGATGCGGATTACCTACTTCATAAATCCCACTGGCGTGATGAAATCCGTCAGCATAGCGTTCAAAACGGTCGGCCGCACGCTGGGAATACGCCAGATTCCCTGTCAATGACCATCCATCACCCAGTTTATACCCCAAACCCGTGCTCGCGCTGAACGCGGCGTCGTTGTCACTGGATACATTGCCGCGGTAGGTATTCCATGAGAAATCACCACGTACCCCTCCATTCCATGTCCATCGCTCGCTCAGCGAATAACTCTCCACCAGAAACACTCCCAATGCGAACTTGTCATCCTTGTGGATTACACGTCCCGTTTCCTGTCCTGAAAACAAGGATTCACTGCCACGAATCTTGAATTGCTCATACTGTATCTGCACGCCCAGAGCGCCCGCCAGCTTGCCAAATGTATGCAAAGCCTCAATACGGGACTCCACTCCTTCACGCAGAAAACGCCCCCCCAGACTGCCATCTCCCTCCAGCTCGTCGTGGCGGTAATCATTATACGCACCGCTGAAACGGAGATCTGTCAGCCAATTAGGTCCGTCAGGAGCAAGACTGCCTTTTACCTCCAGTCGCTTGCGCTCCATTTTCACCGAAGAGCCCTCTTCATTCGGCACACCATAATGCGAATCATAGTACGAAAACGCCCCACCGATATAACCATTGTCAAGAATCCAACTGGCCCCTACGCCCGCCTGCCACACACGGTTGTATGTATTCCGTACACGGTCGTGCGTGGTTGCATGCCCTTCATCCTCATCATCATGGTGACCGTGTGCATCCGCATGATGTTCATGGTCATGTCCGTGATCGTGGTCGTGATCATGCTCATCTTCCCCGTGAATGCTGAACCGAGGAGTGTGATAGTCTCCACTTCTCCGATATATGCCGTACCCACGCACAACAAAGTTGTCGCTTCCCGCAGTAAGTACGGCGCCAACATGCCTGCCGTCGTTCACGCTACTGTAACCAGTGCGCACACGTCCGACTACCGAACGTCCCGACATGCCCCGATTCGGTATGCTGTTTTCAATCACATTTACCACACCTCCAATCGCATTGCTGCCATACAACAGCGCCGCCGATCCCCGCAGCACCTCCACCCGATCCACCAACAGGGGATCCATTGCAACCGCATGATCTCCCGATTGTGCGGATACATCCATCAACTCCAGACCGTCCTGTAGTACCAACACCCGATTGCCATCCAAACCGCGGATTACAGGGCGACTCGCCCCAGGCCCGTAATACGACTGAGACACTCCAGCTAAATACATCAATGTCTCACCCAAAGTCGCCCCACGCACAGTATCCAATGCGTTTCCCTCCAAAACACTCCACGATTGGGTTGCCTCATTCACGCCTGGCAATAACGGAGAACTCTGCACCACCTGGGTCTCCAGTTGCAGAATCTCCTCCTTCCCGTCCCCTGCCTGTCCCAGAGACAGCGCCATACCACACACGACGAATACACAATAGGTTTGGATTTTTTTCATAAATATAATAATCAATTATCATTTAATAATGATTGTTCATTATCATATTCAAGAAAAATCTGCGAAATCTTTCTTTCCCCTGCAGGAGCGGCTTTACGCCGCGACCAGATCCACACCATGTTCGTATCGCGGCGTAAAGCCGCTCCTACGGAACCCAAGACCATCTGTGTCAGAACCCATGCCTTTGTCGGATATCCATTGACAACAGACACACGAAATTCTAGTGTATGCGTTTCAGCATGACATCTTCATCCCATTCATTCACGCGCAGCATTATGATGATTGCGTCGATTATGATTGGCTCTCCATCAGGGCCGGGATAGTAGTTCGTGTATTCATTTTCCTATCCAAAAGCCCTGATGCAAGCGCATCAGGGCTTTTTTGTTTTCCCAATTTATCCATGACAACAAAGCCATCCACGATCACACTCGCCAGCATCCGCGAGGCTCATCAACGCCTGCGGGGATCCATTGCATGTACTCCATGCACGGAATCCCCTGCTCTCAGTGAGCTAACAGGAAGCCGCATTTTCTGTAAACAGGAACATCTGCAGCGCACGGGCAGTTTCAAGGAACGAGGCGCTCGTCACGCATTGTTGCGTCTGAATAAAGAACAGGTAAAGGCTGGCGTCATTGCCGCCTCGGCGGGCAACCATGCCCTTGGGCTGGCGTGGCACGGACGCGACCTGGGTATTGCGGTAACGGTCGTAATGCCGAGATTTGCGCCGCTCACCAAAATCACGCGATGCCGTCAGTTTGGCGCACAAGTGATCCTGCACGGAGACAGCTTTGACGAGGCACGCGAAGAAGCCAATCGGTTGGCCACGCTGAATGGCAGCACCTACATCCATCCGTTCAACGATCCACACGTCATTGAAGGACAAGGAACATTGGCGCTGGAAATCCTGGAGCAAGTCCCCGACGTAGACACCATACTGGTTCCCGTGGGCGGAGGAGGGCTGCTGGCAGGAGTCGTTTCCGTAGTCAAAGAATTGCGGCCTGAAGTGGAAGTAATCGGCGTGGAGCCTGAAAATGCCGCCTGTTTTGCGACGGGCCTGGCCGCTGGGCACACAGTTCGCATTCCATCCCGTTTTACGCTGGCAGACGGGCTGGCCGTGGTCGAAGCGGGGTCGTTAACCCTGGGAATTGCAGGTTCCCGGGTCGACAGACTCATCCAAGTCAGTGAACAATCCCTGGCGCTGGCTATTCTTCGCATTGCGGAGACGGAAAAGTCGATTGTGGAAGGCGCGGGAGCAATTGGTCTTGCGGCCCTGCTGGAATCACAGAATGACACGCTTAAAGGGCGTAATATCGTGTTGATTCTGAGTGGCGGCAATATTGATCCCACAACCCATACGCAAGTCATCGAACGCGGACTGGCGGCAGATGGCAGGATTTACCGCTTCCGCGTACTGCTCAGCGACCGCCCGGGCGGGCTGGCTCATCTATCCCGGATACTGGCACAAGCTGGAGCCAATATCACTGAAATCGTTCATGACCGCACCTTTTCAGGGCCTGATCTTTCCCGTGTCTATGTACTGTGCACGGTGGAGACCAGAGACTGGCAACACATTCACGACATTCAGCAGCAACTGACCCGTAACGGCATTGAGCTAATGCCCAACGGCAGCTTGTAAACCATTACTGCTTGCGCTTCGCCGCTGCCCGTGCCAGGGCGGCAGTGCTGAGAATGAAACAGATACCAATCAATCCAAGCAACCATCCATTCAACAGAGCGGAAGGAGCGTTGCCCATGCCAGGCCCTATCCTTGCCAGCAAGTCCGCGGTGTCTGATTTCTTCACAATCACTTTTCCCATCATATACGGGTGGGGAGTACAATGGTAATCATATTCCCATTCCTGAGGGAAAGTATAACTGAAAGATTCCCCGTGAGCCAACAAATCAGATACCAACCCGTCGTCATCTTCGGCTAGATCGGGTGGTGAATCCATGGAAAACACATTGTGGATTCCTGAAAATTCACCCGCCATATAAGTGAAAACATCCTCATTGGTCCAGGTTACCCTGGTCCCTGGTTCCACTTGGATCACTTTGGGATAGTACGAGTTGCCTATAATCGAAACCTGCACTTCCTTGACATCAGGACCGTATACCACGGGCTTATCCACTGGATGTGTGCCAATATGAAATGGTGATATAATCCTGCGCGCCTTGGGCAACAGCTCTTTCAGTTCTGCTTCCGTATAGCGGTCTCCATCTGCCAGGATGACAGGTTTCACCTCCGCGTTGCGGTCTGCCACCAGCAAACCAATGGCACCCTTACTGGTGGAACCAACGGCGTGTGAAAGCAGCGTATAAGCTCCTTCATCGGGCGGAACACGAAATTCAACAACCCATGAATCGCTTGGGCCTGCGGTCACCGTCTGGCCACCCGGCAACTTGGCCAGGGGATGTCCCTGCCAATAGGCGTAATCCCATATAATCCCCACAATGTGGAATGTGGAAAGCTGATTAGGCCCTATATTTAAAAAGTAAATACGCACATAGTCTCCAGGCTTCGCCAGAATAGGTTCCTCCACATAACGGAAAATCTTTCCATTGAACATCACATAGGCGGGATTTCCATCCACTGCATCCTTCCCTGAAGCATACAGTTCGTGCTGGATCAGATACAGTTCCACATCGGGCTTTTTACCGAGTTGTTTTTCCAATTCGTACTGAGCCTGTTTAGGGCGAACCACCATCATGCCGTATTGACCAAATAATACGTGCATCGGAATCGCGTGTCCGCCAGGAGCACAATGGTACATATACACGCCAGGCTGTGTCGCGCGAAACAATACCTTGCGGGTTTCCCCGGGGCCAATTTTACCGAGATATTTTGAAGTCTGGGTACCCGCCGCATGAATGGATGCTCCGTGCGGGATATTCCCGTCATTGATCACGGTAAACTCTACAATATCCCCTTCATCGACGATCACCGTAGGCCCGGGCAGTTGCCCATTGGTCAAAAATCCGTCATACGCCACACCGTTGCCAATATAGGTCTTTCCCTCGTGCAGGCGGATTTCCACTTTTTTGTCCGCCGGCGCATCCTGCGGCACGTATGATGTGGGAGGAATGTCCAGGCTGTAATCCCTCTTGATAATTTCGATGAAATCATCCTTGGCAAAATACTCGGGAAACGGCTGCTGCCTGTGTGGCAAATTAACAGCGGTCGGCGCAACAGGAACTTGCAGCGCCGGCGGTATTGGCGCCACGCTTGCCACGGATACGGGAGGAACCTCTGCCTTTACGGAAGTCTTTTCCTGCCCGTCCGACTGGCTTTGCTCCTCTTTCTCCAGTTGCAACAAATAGTTGGCCTTCAATTCATTCAAGGGCAGGCCTCGCTGGTTTTGCATCGCCCGCTGCATATCCAGCGCTACCAGAGAGCCGCTCCTCTGATTCATCACCTCATTGGCAAATGTCATATTACAGGCATCACAGGCCAGTAACGAAGTGACAGACAGCGCACTGAGGCAAGCCCCACCTAACAACAGTTCCCTATATCTACGAAGGTTCATGACAGTCATCATATAACAGATTTGTTTTTGCGACATTGATCGAGATCAAGTATCACTGATTTTATTTACTCAAGGACTTTCCTTACATACACCGGGCATTACAACAGCAGCCCATAGAAGTTGCGTGCATACCCACACCAGGGAAGAAGATGCCAACAGAGGCATTCTCCAATCCTGAATGATGTCTGCCAACACCCGAAAAATCAACGCAGATATCATTGCGGCCACAACAACGGCCACCAGCAGGTGACTACCCTGTAAACGCTGGCGTTGCCCTGAATGACCCCATATTACGCGGGATCCCACGGCAATCAACAGCAGGCTGATCCCCCCCATGAAAAACAGATGCAGCACGGCCACATTCCACTGTGGTTTGATCCCGGGCTCCAGCCACAATGCAACACACAGCAGTATCAGACTTAATCTTGCCATCCAGCCCAACGGAGTAACCTGCCGCCATCCCGATAAAAGACGCACCTTAAACAGCAAATAAACGGTACACGACAAGGCGCTGAGCATATTCCATGGCATCCCTGCCCCGTTGGCCGTCAAGACTCCTCCCAGCAAAATAAGCATGCTGATAATACATGCGTATGAAAATTCCTTTTTCCACGCCGCGTCAGGTTTGCGCATCTCAGGAAAATCGTGCAGAGAGTCGCGTCCCCAGAAACGCGGCAGCAGAAATGCCCCCACACCCAAAATCATTCCCGCAGGATAGGTTTGATTCTGCAATACCTTCCATAATGGATACAAATCCATGGACAGGATACCCATATCCATGAGTACCCAAAGCAGCGGCGCAATCCAGCCCGCAAACCAGGTCAGCAGTACCAGAGGGGCTCCCGGTGGAGGCATATCTTCACGCTTTTCCCAGCGCATAGCCAGCAACAAGCCCCATCCAAACCACGCAGAAGCGAACAATATGTTTCCCCACAATATATTGTCTAACAGGTGGCATACACCTGCTGACAACACCAATAACAAGGCAGGGAGCGTCTCGTACACGCGCAATCCCGCAACACCCAGCAGATGTGGTCCCGCCGTACCGATAAACCCCATGGCAAACGCCCCGAGGTAAGCCTGTAGCATCAGGAACCTGTGCGATTCCAGCGGGTAGCGGATATCAGGCCATTTTATCCAGAGCGGCCAAAGCAAAACCGCAACGACTCCGAACAATAATCCCAATGGGAAAAACAATCGGAACGGCTCACTAAACCAGGGAATTCGTCGAATACTATCAGTAAAACGCATGACTTGTCATCAAAGAGAATCAATCACTCCAGGAGCAATTCGATCGGGAGACCATATTACATGATCCAGAATTTCCACCCGGGCATCGGTGACCCCTGCCATGGAGGACAACAGATATCTTGCACCTTCCCGTAAGGTATCGCGCAACGGACAGCCAGGGGAGGTGACCAACATCGCCAGATATACCCTGCCCGACTCATCAATCCTGATTTCTTCAATCAGCCCCAGATCGACTACATTGATTCCCAACTCGGGATCCAGCAGATTTCTGAGATGCTCCAACACTTGTTGCTCTGTGATCCGCGCGCTCATGAAATCCTATCCGCTCAGGGATTTTCCAGTACCAGCGTGCGCAATGCCGGCAGCAGGATGTAGAAAAACCACCCTGTTGCCACCAGGAACAGCATCAAGCCGATCTGCACTCCAAACACTTCCCCTGACACGAGCCCCATGGCAAGAAAGAGCCAGCCACAGCAAAGACTGATCCAGAGGGGAAACAATCCCTCCTGACGAACCAGATCCCGCACCGTAGGCAACGCTTCCTGTCCCACCCGTGGAGCATAGCGCAACTGCCAGGACAAAAATGGTATGATGCGCGTCCCCATTCCAAAAATCGCAAAGGTAAACGGTCCAAACAAGGCCAGTGCAAAGTAAATCCTCGCCTGCCCACGCA
>CAZYDZ010000039.1:3649-14130 GCA_964646535.1 uncultured Opitutaceae bacterium | reverse complement strand
TCAACCACTATGGCGGAGTCTACGGAAGCGGACATGATTTCAGCTTTTCAGGATCAGGAAAATCAGGAATCGGCAACAGGGAGAATTAAATCTCCTGATCGACCACCTGCCTGCCCCGGTACATCCCGTTGGCGGGATTCACGCGGTGCGGGCGGAACACGGTCTGATCGGTGGGATCTTTCGCTAACTCGAGCGCGTGGTAGCGGTTGGCGCTGCGACGCTTGTTACTCCTGGACTTGGATTGTTTCCTCTTGGGATTGGCCATGACTATCGGTTGGTGAAAATTATTGCAAAAGGATCAGACTAGGGATTTCTCCAATGCAGGTCAAGCGTGGAAATTTTACGGTAGTGGTACAGTTTGAGTTGGCGGGACGACCTCTGTGTGTCTCCCGTGTTAATATATGTAGGAGCGGCTTTATGCCGCAATCCGAACGGTTTGTGTGGTTTCTCTCCCCTTTGTATCACGGTGCCCTGGTGGCAAACCCCTTTCACCTCCAGAACACGAAATTACAAAGGCTCTACCATGCCGCCCGACAACAGGTGGCGCAACCGGTATTCGGAGGGGTTACATCCCATTTGCCTGACAAACTGGCGGCAGAAATAAGCCGCATCCGGGTAACCACAATCAATCGCGATCTCCTTAATGGCCCGATCCGACTGACTGAGCCAATGACAAGCCCAACGCTGCCGTACCTGCTGCAGGTATTTAATCGGGGTCATTCCGTACACGCGTTGGAACAAAACGGAAAAATGCTGCGGGCTCAACTGAAAATAATGAGCCACCTCCCCCATGCGAATCGGAGTTGCCATGTTGTTTTCAAAATATTGTGCAATCGCATGCGCCAGTTGCGCCTGACGCAAAGGAATTTTATGTGTCTCCACCGAAGTCTCCTTAATCCTGTCGTATTGCTCATGCATACAACGGCCCACCAACAAAAGGATCTCGTGCATACATAGATCGATGCGGCGCTCCCTACCGTAACCGGACTCGGACTGTTCTTCAAACAAGGAAACAAATAACCGACGTAACTCCGTAGCCCATCGTCCACTATCCAGTACCAATGGCCGCAATCCGACAGTCGACTGAGCCTGCGCAAATCCAAGCCAGGACAACCGCGCTCTCTTTCCCTCGTGAATTCGCTCCATGTGCACACATTCGGAAGGCAGCAGCATCAGCCCATTCTCCGCCACCGGATATTCCTGGCCTTCCGCCACCCATTCACACTCCCCCTCCAATACCATTCCCCATTCAACAAACGGGTGAGAATGTATACGGGAACGATACGTCTCTGGCATTGCCTTGAGCGTAGTCGTTGACAAGCGGAACTCTACTTCAGACTCACATACTTGTATCCATTTCATTTTTTAACGGTAATCAGCCTTATATTTCTTAAGAAAATCCATGCTTTACGCAAATAATACAATTCTTTTTCCTGTTTCCGCATGAATGAATTCCTCACGATAAGGCGCATGACTACATCAAATCGTCCTCTTCGATGGGGTATTATCGGCGCTGGTAATATCGCTGGCGCTTTCGCCAATAGCCTGAAACACGCCAAGCTGGGCGTTTTAACCGGAGTCGCCAGCCGCTCTCTGGAAAAAGCTCAGGCATTTGCCGCCACTCATGGAGTGCCACACGCCTGGGGCAGTTACGAAGAGGCTCTGGCCAGTGATGAATTTGATGCTGTTTACCTGGCCACGCCACACCCGGAACACGTGCGCTGGGGTATCGCCACTCTGGCCGCTGGCAAACACCTTCTTTGTGAAAAGCCGATCACGCTCAACTATGGAGAAACCATGGCGCTGATCGCGGCAGCGGAGAAACATCAGCGCGTCCTTGCAGAAGCCTACATGTACCGCGCTCATCCGCAAACCGCCAAGGTCGTCTCTCTGATTCGTGAAGGAGCCATCGGCAAAGTACAGTTAATTCAGGGTAGCTTTTCTTTTGGGTCCGGATTTAATCCCAACAGCCGTTTATGGAACAACGACCTGGGTGGCGGCGGCATTATGGATGTCGGCGGTTACCCGGTTTCTTATGCCCGCCTGATTGCCGGAGCGTCACTCGGCAAACCGTTTGCGGATCCGATCAGCTTGCAGGGGCATGGTGTAGTCCACCCCGAAACGGGAGTGGATGCACGCGCCGTAGCAACCCTGAAATTCGAAGGCGACATTCTGGCAGAAGTTTCCACTGGAATCGACTGTGCACAAAAGAACGAAATCGTGATTTACGGGGAAAAAGGCCGCAAGCAAATCCCCACACCCTACACGCTGGTCCAGAAGGGACTGACCGAACGCACGATCACCCTGCAGCGCTATTGGGACGCACCGGAAACCATTTCCATCCCGGAAGAAGCTCCTGTCTATGCTCTGGAAGCGGATGCGTTCGCCGAAGCGGTGTTTGCCGGCAAAAAGGAAGTAGCGTTCATGTCGATCGCAGACACGATCGGCAATATCCAGACACAGGATCTCTGGCGCAAGGCAGTCGGTGTCGTTTACAACCAGGAAAAACCGGAAAACCTGGGCCGCAACACTTTTGCCGGACGCCCGCTACAGGTGGAAAAGCCAGCCAAGATCCCGCATGCACGGATTCCGGGACTCGCCAAATCTGTGTCGAAAGTGGTGATCGGGTGTGACAATCAAATGAACATCGCTACCGGTGCCGCCGTATGGGATGAGTTTTTCGAGATGGGTGGCAACGCCTTCGACACCGCCTTTGTTTACGGTGGCGGGCTCCAGGAAGTTCTGCTGGGACACTGGCTCTCCCAACGCGGTGTCCGTGAACAATCCGTCATCACCGTCAAGGGAGCTCACACCCCATTCTGCACCCCACAACATCTGCTCGACCAACTGGAAGTCAGCCTACAGCGGTTACAACTGGATCATGCGGACATCTACATGATGCACCGGGATAACCTCGATATTCCGGTTGGAGAATTCATTGATGTGCTGAACCAACTCAAGAACCGAGGCAAGATCAACGTATTCGGCGGCTCCAACTGGACTTTGAAGCGCATTCTGGAAGCCAATGCATGGGCTAAAAAACACGGTCTGCAAGGGTTCAACGTCATCAGCAACAACCTCAGCCTGGCCGACATGATCGATCCGGTCTGGGCAGGCTGCGAAAGCGCCAAGACTCCCGAATACCGCAAGCTGCTTGAACAGGGTGACATCGCACTGCTTCCCTGGTCCAGTCAGGCCCGCGGCTTCTTCACCGATCGCGCGGGCACAGATAAACGGGACGATGCCGAACTGGTGCGTTGCTGGTATTCCGATGACAACTTCAAACGCCGTGAACGGGCATACGAACTGGCCAAACAAAAAGGCGTGGAATCAATCAATATCGCCCTCGCCTGGGTGGCTTCACAACCCTTCCCGATATTTCCCTTGATCGGCCCACGCAATATCGCAGAACTGCGCAGCTCGGTACGCTCGTTCGAATTTGAACTGAGCTCGCAAGAACTGAATTGGCTGAATCTCGGCTAACCCAAAAGAATAGAAATCTGTGTAGGAATCCCGACTTGGGTGATGGTGTCACCGCCGTGGCGCTGTATGCAATTCCGGAGCCCACTACAGGTGCCCTGTTGATGGGGGCAGCCGGACTGGGGTTCTATCGCAGGCGGCGCGGAGCGTAAATCCCCCCCACATCTTTCAGGCGGATGACCGGGATCGCCGTTTTGAAGTCGAGCAGATCGAGTGGTTGACGGTTCATCTCCACAATCAATCCACGAAGCTGGATCGGGAAGTCGATCTTGCGGTTGCCGCCACTGGAAACCCACTGGCGGGCTGTCGAACCGGCACCGTAAGCGCTGAAGAGCGAACTGCGGGTGAAGGGCATGGCGACAAAATTCCATCCGTCGACGTTGACGGCAGCGTGGCCGGGCCAGTCGAGGTTGTCATAATCCCGCGCCGAGACGACAGAACGCCAGATTTCGCCTTCCGCGTCTTCAATCTCGTACAGGATACGGCCCCAGTTGGAGTTGCCCTTGACCCAGATGCCCATTGCGTCGGGCTCACCCTCAATCTCGACCGGTTCTTTCAGACGAATTGAGGTGTATTCCGTAATGTATTTATTCAAGTCACCCTCTGGAACCAGCTCGACTTCGATCACCGCACCCTTTTCCTCGTCCTCGACAGAACGCAGGATGAATTTCCCTTCGCGGAAAATCGGCAGTTGGATCTGATGGTGAAACGGAGGCGTATTCAGGCGGTCATCCGCAACGATTTCCAGCGCGTCTGCGCGGTCCAGCGGAGCGGCGACTTTGGCCAGTCTGGCACGGGCTTCGTCGCGCGGAAAACTGCGCGCGCCCAAGGAAATCGAACGGATTGACTGATTGGCAATGAGGTACACCGGGGAAGTCCCGCCCTGCACCAGGATCTGGCCATCCTGAGTCTTTGCCTGGCGGCTGCGCCCATACATGTCCACCACTTGCACATCGGTCTCTCCTGCGAATTGAACCTGAAATTCTGCATTGCCCCGTGAGGCCCAGAATGCGCTGACCTTCTTCTGGTCAGAACGGTCGAATTCCAGCGCATAGACGGTGGTGGAACCGGTTGGGATTTGACGCGGGTTGCGGACCTGGTCAAACACGCTGGTCAGTGTGGCGATTGCGACGTAGGAAGGTTTCGGATAACCGGAAGGTCCGCGCTCCAGCAATCCGCTGGCTCCCCACAACCCGTTATAGTAGGCGTTTTTGGCATCGAAAAGAATCGCAGGCGTGATATTGATGAAGCCGTTGGCAAGACTGATGAGGACATCCCGCGCATACCATTCCGCCTGTTGAATCGGACCCAGGTCACGTACCGTCCGATACGTGAATTCATAGCACCCATTGAGAGGTATGGAGCGGCCGGAGAGGCGTTCGCCCACCTCTTTGGTGATGACCATACCCTGCAGTCCCCATTCCTGGAGTTTTTCCGGAATGAATACCTGTGATGGGGTTTCGATGCCGATGTAATCAATATAATCGGCGTTGCCGCCGTGACGCAGCACCGCTGCCAAGGTGGAGGCAGAAGAGGAGTTGTTGCCCACAACCGTCTTCAGTTGAGGGAATTTTTCGCGAATCATGCCTCCGACCAGATTCAGCAGATTCGCATAGCGTGTTTCGCGCTGGATCTGCTGTTCAGTCATTTTTAATTCGACTCCGATCACTTCTGCGGGAATTGCATTACCGGGTCCGCTTTCATGGAAAATGAGCACCTGATCGGCATGCGGCCATTTCTGGAGCTGGTCGTGAAGGGACTTCTCCAGTGAGGCGAGATATCCTTCGGGATTCTGTTCCATCTGGCCGAAGTTGGCCCGCGTGGAAAGCTGGGGGCGAGTGATGTACCAGGCCGCCAGTTCCTCCTCGCTCCGGTTAGTCCAACCAGCCTTGCGCAGACCTGCCTTGAACAGGACCGGACCGGCAAATTCCTTGTCGCTGGGAGTGCTGTGCGCGCCGTCAAACCACCAGACTCCGAACGGAGAGTCGTATTTGGCTTTGCGCTGATCCTTGCCCAGCAATGCGAAACTGGCCGGATGAGTGTAGAGAATGTTCCCAGCATCATCCTGAATGGATACCAGCAGACGATACCAACCGAGATCGGGGGCTTTCAGGGAGACAGGAATCTGCTGTTCTGCGCCAGCAGCATCGAATTGAAAGTTTTTGGAGCCTTCCGCCACCGACTTCTCCTCAACATCCAGAATCTTCCAGGTGAGACTTCCTTTAGCAGGAGCCAGAGATTTCAAACGCACGGTGGTTTGCGGGATTTCGTCATTGTGAAATACATTGGCCGGCTGCGACTGAATCATCTCGAGTCCCACGCGGGCCTTTTCCAGAGTGACGCCGAAAATCTGTACTGCACTGGTCGAACTCGAATCGGGTTTCATCGAATGATCGAGCTGTTGACTGTTTTCCCGTGGCCTGCCAAAGAACTCGAAATTCAGCGAGGAATGCGTCATGGCGAGATCGATGATCTCACCGATACGGAGCGGAACTTCGACCAGATAGAGTGGCACTTCCACCGTTTTCCCCTCACTGTCACGATAGGTAACAGTGCCCACCGCAGTCATATTGGCTCCCGGTTGCTCTCCCCCACGCGGCAGGGAAATCGTCGTATCCACCAACTGGTTGCCGCCCACACCATTCTCTTCATAACGGGCAATGCGCGTCGTCAAAAGGGGGTCCTTACTCGGATCGGGATCCATCGCACAGAGTACCCAGGCCCGTATATAAGGAACGTTCCCAGGAACCGAGAAATGAATCTCAGAGAGGAATCCGTCAAATGGGGAACGGGCGAGATACTCATCGACTTCCAGTGCCCAGTTGCCCTGCCCCTCGCGAGTCTGACCGACATCCGCACTACCGCTGCCCGGAGCCACAATCACCGGGATGCCCTGAATCTCCGTCCACCCCGGTTTCCAGGAAACCTCGGCAGTCGAGAAGCTGCTGGACTTCCCCAGAGCCGCTACATCCAGCGGTAGGTACCGGGAAGGATCATGTTGGGTCTGAAATGAAAAAGTATGACCTGTCGCTGCGGCGGAAGATCCTGCGACTTGTAACTCTTTCAGTCCATTTCCTTCGAGCGAGAGTGCAAATCGTCCATCCAGATAGAGATCGGCTCCCCCTGCTTTCCGCCGCACCTCAATCTTAAACGGGTGCTCAGAGGCCTTGGGGAGCGAGTCCCAGTCGTTTATGATCGTTTTATAGGCTTGGGTCGCGGAATTATTGGAGCGATAGCGACGCAGCTTGGGACGAATATGGTAATCCAGTACGGTTTTTCCGTTGCGACTGAAACGGATCACCGAATCCGGCCGCGGATCATTGGCGACCTCCAGCTTCTTCATGACTTCGGCTTCACCACCGATGTACAGATCGACAACCCGGAGATTAAAACTCTCATTTTTCCCATCCTCCCAAATCAGGTTCAGATCGACTCCTTGCGGATCCAGCCCGGTGTGTACTGTAACACCGAATACATCATTGGCCGGGATGTTGGCCGAGGCACTTTCCTGCGCACCGGCATGAAATGGCAGGGTCAGAATGAACAGGATCGCAAAGAGCAACACTCTCCGAAAAGAAGCCGTTTTATCAGTGATCATAATCGGGAGCCTACCACAATAATCTGGATTTTAAAAGAATCGGTGATGGTCCATTTTGCTCCTATGTGGAGGGCCTACCTTCGCGTGGGCCATTGCCCTTCGACAAGCTCAGGATAACGAGTTCCTGTTGGATGACCCCATAGTCAAGGAGACGGCTCTGCCATTGGCTATTGATCCAGATGAGATCCCTTCGGTGATTGCTGGTGACTGAGGCTACCAGACCAGATACCCCTGCACACCCTTGGTCACCAGTACACCGAGGTTGACCGCAAAATGTGCTGCGATACAAGGCAACAGGGACCGGTGTGGGTTCCAGCGGCAAAAGCGCAAAAGATACCACCAGAAACTCTGGGTAAACAGAATGCCCGTAGTGAACCAGCCTTTGACCTGATCCCCCTTCCACAACAACCAGGGCTCTCCTTCCTCGCCAAAGGTAATCAAATGTCCGTGGATCAGTGCGAACAATAAGGAAAACCCGAGGATGCTGGCCCACAAAATGGTTTTACCCCGATTGGAAACCACCAGATAGCCGCGAAAAATGATTTCTTCCACTACGGGTGCGCACAGAATCGGAAACAGGGCATACCAGGGCAGCGTCTTTTGCTCGCCGACCAAGCCCAATGCATACTCACCGGCAATTTCTACCCCAAGGATTAAAAGGGAGCCTACCACACCCACCACGATCAATCCGTATGCAACAGATGTTGCGCCAGGCAACGCATTAGCCGCCACAATTCCGGAAGCGCGAAACGACTGATAGTCGCGATATAACATGCGCAATACTGCGACTGCAATGATCACATAGAGCAAACTGATCCAGGGGCTTTCCATGTCGGCAACGATCTCCCAAACAAGCGGTCGATTCAACGAAAAAGCACCCCTGCTCCATGCTTGCACACACAGGCGACGAACGCTACAGTCGAAAATCATGAGTTCCCTCCGCGATGAAATCACTAAGAATCTGCACTTTCTCTACCATGAAGTGATTGACCCTGTTGCAGACAATCTCTCGTTTGAAAAACGAGCTCCGGATGGAGAAATCTCAGCAGGCCCCACAGTGCTGATTGTCGGCAATCACTCCTCCGGTAAATCCACGTTTATCAATCATTTCATTGGTCAACAGGTTCAAAAAACAGGTATGGCGCCTACCGACGACTGCTTCACCGTGCTCAGTTATGGTGACAATCGGGAGGAGCGGGATGGATTCGCCGCAGTCAGCAATCCTGAACTTCCCTTCAATGAACTGAAATCATTCGGTCCCGTATTTCTGAATCACTTCCGCCTGCGACTGGTGTCATCGGAACGGCTGCAAAACGTGACACTAATCGACACCCCGGGCATGATCGACTCTTCCGATCCATCCGCTGGCCGCGGCTACGATTACGCTGGTGTGGTACGCTGGTTTGCGGCCAGGGCAGACATTGTCATGGTGTTTTTCGACCCTGAACGACCTGGGACGACCACCGAGACTCTGGAAATCCTGCGCACCCTACTGGGCAACATCGATCACAAGCTGTTGCTGGTCATGAACAAAATGGATTTGTTCCGCAGTATGCGCGACTTTGCCCGCACCTATGGCACCCTCTGTTGGAATCTGGCGCGCGTGGTGACCAAAAAGGATATGCCGCACATATTCACCACCTATGTGCCCGTTGAAGGAGCCCCCGCTCCCATCATGGATGTGGAGGATTTTGAAAACGCACGTCAGGAATTGATTCAGGCTATCGAACGCTCCCCCGGGCAACGCATGGAAAACATGATCACACACTGCTCGTTGTATGCGGAGCGGTTGCTGGTCTATGCCACGGTGTTGGATCACGCGCAACGGGATATCAACCGTTTCCGCAACCGTTATTTTCGTTACTGGTTCCTGATTACCCTGTTGGCCGTTGGCGGCATCGGCGCCACATGGTATCTGAACAGCTTGTCTTTGTCATGGCTCGCCTGCCTGCTCGGCGGCACCGCCCTGGTATCCACAGTCGCATACTACATCGGCAAGGCGCTCGGACGCCATAAGAGCAATCAAGTCGAACACCGTCTCGACGACTACTTTGAAGAGCTGTACAGCAAAGAGCTGGTTCAACTCTCCTGGGAAAGCGAAATCCGCCGCCAATGGTCTTCTCTTCGCGAACAAATCAAGCGCTCCCTGCAAACCGTCGGACTGCAGGAACTGAAGAAAATCCGTGGCAGTAAACTCAAACGACTCCGCAAAGCCGTGGAAAAAGACCTTCCCTCCCTGCGCGCCCAACTCCATCGCAAACGACACACGGAATAAGATAATGGGAAAGCCCGGCCATCAGCTAAATAAGAGGCTACTAGCCCAGGTGATCAGCATGGTTCTTATTATGATCAGTACGGGATTTATGCTTTATGGCAGCTACGAACGCATGGAAAATGCAGGGAAACACATGGATGCCATGAAACAGGTCTATGCGACATTATCGGATTTTGATGCCCAATATTCTTATAATGCAGAGACTCCCGCACTCGCTGAGCTACCCGAACAAGCCTTGAATTTGTACAACAAAAGTAAACGTAGCTTCCGGCATTTCAGCTTTATTTCAGGATTGATGTGGTTAGGTGGAATCTGCGCCATTGTACAAATCATCCTTTCACAACCACTCTGGGTTCCAATATCGGAAAAATCCTCACGCGAAGCCGCGATGCTTTCATAGACCTTATTTCAGGCAGGGGTGAATGTCCCTCCTGCATCAATTGACTTAGTCAAGTACTCAGACTAACTTAGTCTAATGAAAGTAAAAACGGGAGAATTAAAGACCCATCTTTCTCACTACTTGCGCAAAGTAAAAGAGGGAGGAGAAAAACTGGAGGTATGTGTACGCGAGGAAACTGTTGCATATCTGGTTCCTGCCAAGGATGGCCATCAGGATGCTTACGACAACGAACTGCACATCAGATTATCGCGCGTTGGGCTGGCAATGAGCAAAAGTCCTCCAAAAAAGAAACCGAATATCCCTACCCCTCTCCCCGCACTGGATGGAAGAACCGATATGGATACCATTCAATCGATTCGAGCTGAAAAGGACTGGTAATGAAATTATACTACGACTCCAGCGCCATCGTTCCCCTATTGATTCAAGAGCGATATAGCAGCCAGTCACGCACACTATGGCAAGGAATGGACTCTGCCTATGGCTGGACTATAACTTCTCCAGCGTCTGGCAGAGACGATCGTTTTCTTCTTTCCTGCCGACGGTGATACGCAGGTAATCTTTCATACCGTAGGGGCCAAGTGGACGCACAATCACTCCCTGTCTGAGCAAGGCACTATTGACTGCGGCGGCATCTGCGAAACGAACCAAAATGAAATTACCTTTGCTCGGGACGATCTCATAACCCTTCCCCACGAACCAGGCTTCCAGACGGTCACGCTCTGCCACCG
>CAZYDZ010000039.1:2102-3639 GCA_964646535.1 uncultured Opitutaceae bacterium | reverse complement strand
CGTATCCCGCCGCACCTGCTGCACAAATTCCTGATCATCGAGAGCGGCCAATGCCGCTGCCTGGGCAATCGCATCCGCATTGAACGGTTTGCGCACCTGATGCAGCAAACGGACGATTTCCGCGAGCCCATAGCCATATCCGATACGCAACGCAGCCAATCCGTAAATCTTGGAAAAAGAGCGGGTCACAATGACTTTGCGGCCCTCACGGATCAACGGCAGAAGGTCCAATGGCTGCTCCTGATATTCGGCATAGGCTTCGTCAGACACGAACACCACATGATCAGGCAGGCTACGGGCAAACTCGATCACCTCTTCGTTGCCATTAATCGTGCCTGTCGGATTGTTCGGTGAAGGGAGAAACACCAAACGTGTCCTGTCTGTCACAGCATCGCGCATCGCCTGCAAGTCGTGGGTGAAGTCACGCAATGGCACCTCCACCGCCTTTGCTCCGCGCAGCAGCGTCACCAGCTTGTATACAATAAAGGATTTCTCCCCCATAACCGCCTCCACACCCGGGCGCAGGAATACGTTACCCAGCAACTCCAGAATTTCATTGGAACCCTGCCCGACCACAATCTGTTCAGAAGTCAGTTGCAGAAGGGACGCCAACCTGCGACGCAAAAAAGTAGAGCCACCGTCAGGATAAATATGCGCATCCTGCAACGCTCTGGAAGCCGCTGCCAACGCTTTGGGAGAAGCGCCCCAGGCGTTTTCATTGGACGCCAGCTTGAGCACCTGACTGGGATCCAACCCCTGTTCTTCCGCCACCTCCTCAATCGGACGGCCTGGCTGGTACACAGGCTGGGTCAAAACTTCAGGATTCGCAAGGTCTTCAATATTCATAAAGCCTGACAGCTAAAAGAATCTTTCCCATCGTGGCAATCTACAACGGATAAAGACGATCTTACCTTATAGGTCCTGTAGGACTCATGGGCCCTATAGGTGAGGGAAACACCCCTTATCTCACCTCCACCAATAAGAGAGCACCAGAGGAAGAAAGCCCAGCAACAACGACATTGCCGCAAACAGGCTCAAAGTCCAACAGGAGAGGCAGCCAGGGGTTGCGAAGGCAGACTCTGTGCGCGGCTTGTCCTCGTTATCCTGAACGAACCAGACTGCGCGAATCCAGCCAAAGTAGTAATAGGTGGACAAGACGACACCGAAGATTGCCACACCGAGCAATAAATAGGCGCCCGCCTGATAAGCGTTATAAAAAATCATCAATTTACCGATGAATCCAGCCAGGGGAGGAATTCCCGCCAGGGAACCGATACCGATCAGCAGCAACCAGGCCAACACAGGGTTGGATTTACCCAGGCCGATGAAGTCCGCAATCTCGATATGCGCGTCATCAGGACTGTTGCGATAAGTCAACACGCCGAGAATGGCATAGGAGGCAAAGGCATAGGCTACCAAGTAAAAGTATATCGCCAAAACAGATGAGCTACCATCCCCCAGCACGGCCACGACTCCCATCAACAAGTAACCTGCGTGGGACACCCCTGACAGTCCGAGCAGGCGTTTCACATTCGTC
>CAZYDZ010000039.1:0-2092 GCA_964646535.1 uncultured Opitutaceae bacterium | reverse complement strand
ACATTCGTCTGGCTCAACGCTGCGAGGTTACCAAACAGGATGCTCAATAAAGAAAAAACGGTCAGCAGCGGAATCACCACGCTATGCGACAGCGCCTGAAAAGGTCCTACGACCAAAATCAGCAGTATCGCAAATCCTGCCGCCTTGGAGGCAACCGACAAAAACAGGGTTACGGGGGATGGGGCTCCCTGATATACGTCTGGAATCCATATCTGAAAGGGCACAGCGCCAATCTTGAAGGCGACACCCGAGAGCACCAGCACCACTCCCATAACCACGATCATGCTGGAGCTATTGATGGCAATCACCGCCTCAAGGCGCTGAAAATCCAGCAGACTGCCGCCAAAATCTCCACCTGTCTGTCCCGATATACCGTATAACAGGGCAATTCCAGCCAGTAACAGTCCAGAGCTGAATGCGCCAAGAATCAAGTATTTGAGACCCGCCTCCAGCGAAAAGCTCTTGTAGCGATAACAACTGACGAGGATATAGAAACCAATGGTCACCGTTTCCAGTGAGACAAACAACATCAGGAAGTTATTGCTTTGCGCCAACAGCATCAGCGCCCCCGTAATGACCAGGGCCAATACGTGAAACTCTGTGCGCGATAACCCCCTTCTGGCAAGAAATACCTCCCCCAGGTACATCACTACAATTCCTGTCACGGCAAAAAACAGTCGCATCCACTGGCCAAACTTCGAATGTCCCAACAATCCCCCAAAACTTGTCTCCTCGATAAAAGGCACCCCCTTGCAAGCGAACCATGCGACAAAACCAATGGTCAGCGCCAGCAGACCGCCGATGGAAAGCACGGAGGGCAACCGTTCGCAGCGCGGCGTCAGTGTCGCTGCCAACAACACAACGAGAACCAAAACCGCAAGGGAAACCTCAGGAAAGATCGCATTCCAATCCTGCGGCGTGTGAAACAAATGACTATCTGCTGAAGCAAGCATCGGTATCAAAAATTAAAGTTCACGGAGCGGTATGGATATCCGGATCCGTCGATGACACGGGCAAGACGAACTGTGCTTCCTGATGCAACTGTTGCAGGGTTACATTGAGCTCGTCTGAGATAAACCGCGGCCAAAAACCTACGACGATCATGAAAACCAATAACAGCAGGGCAGGCAGCTTCTCAGGCAACCGCATATCACTGATCGTCCCCGACTCAAACCTGGGTCGGAATGTTTCCGATGGTTGTCCGTAAAATACATTGGCGACGGAGCGCAAACCATAGATTGCAGAAATGACCACCCCGAAAATCGCAACTGCTGCAACCCAATGCAATTGGCTTCCCCACAAAGACATGAAAATCGTGAGTTCCCCCCAGAAGTTAATCAGTCCCGGGCCAGGCAAACCAATACTGGCCAGTACTGCTGTACAGAAGAAGAACGCCAGCACAGGGGACGTCTGCGAGAGTCCTCCCATCGCCTGCATATCATAGGTTCCCGTACGGCGGTAGATACAATCTCCCAGTAAAAACAGCAAGGCCACTGTCAAACCATGGGCAAACATCAACAATACCACTCCAGACATCCCGAGCACGGAGACACAGGCAATACCGAGGAAACAATACCCCATGTGCATGACCGAACTGTAACCGACCATTACCTTCAAATCACGTTGGGCAATCGTGACAAACCCGATCAGGATCACACTGCCCAGGGCTAGCCATACCAGAATTGGAGACCACGACATGGCGCCGACAGGCAATAATGGCCAGGCGATCTGTACCAGTCCGTACAACCCGAACTTCTTCAGTACGCCCGCATGCAGCATGGAAATCGGTGTGGGTGCCACGGCATAACCGCGCGGCGCCCAAGTGTGAAACGGGAACAGGGAAACCAGAATACCAAAACCAAACAGCAATAATGGGAAAATGCGGTTCTGGCTTAATGTCTCCACAGCCCCCTGCTGTTCCACGGCCATTCGCAGATGGATCATGCTAAATTCCGATGCTCCTGACTCCACATACAGGGCGATCAGTCCGAGCAAGGACAACATCGCTCCCAAGGTCAGGTAGATGGTCATCTCCATGGCAGTGCTCTTGCGCCCTGCCCACCCCCAGATACCACTCATTAGAAACGTGGGG
>CAZYDZ010000038.1:0-14148 GCA_964646535.1 uncultured Opitutaceae bacterium | reverse complement strand
CATTGGCATCGCGCACGGGATCAGGAATAAAGATCGTTTCCACCGACTTGAACGGATATCGGGATACCAACGCATTCCCGTATGGCTTGCCACGCGCTATAATCGCCTGACCATGATAGGCATAATATCCACCGAGCATTTCGGCAATTTCTTCAGCCTGACAACGACAACCATCTCCAGCCCCATTCACCTCGTTCAAGCCAATAATGTCCGCATTGCAGCAGCGGATGGTTTCCGCCATCAACCCGAGATCCGGTCTCTGGTTCACATAATCCACTCCCCGCAGAATGTTAAACGTCATGAAGTTGATTTGCATTGACGACAACTGGTTCATTTCCGCCATTCGTTCTTGGTGTCTTCCGTGCGTCGTGAGAAATCTTTCCTTAATCTCACCATGATAGGGAAAATGGTCGGGGCGAAAGGATTCGAACCTTCGACCTCCTGCTCCCAAAGCAGGCGCTCTACCAGGCTAAGCTACGCCCCGATCACAAAGGGTACGAGTTAACAGTAGGGCCAGGCAGCTTGTCAATGCTGTATTTGGTTTCACAAATTTTCCTCCAAATACAAAAAAAATTCATTCGCATGTTGTATATGAATGAGAAAGATTATCGTAGAAATCCTTATATGAGCAAAATCCTGTTGGTGGTGGATCGTCCTGAACGGTGGCCGCTCCACGTCCCCGAAATAGAAATTCTGTCTGTACGCAACTATTTGACAGACAGCTCACTGGCTACCCGCCGTAACCTGAGGGTCTTCAATCTCTGTCGTTCCTATCGTTACCAGAGTTCTGGATACTACGTTTCTCTACTGGCGGAAGCGCGCGGTCACAAGCCGATCCCCAGCGCATCGACGATTCAGGACATGAAAACACAGTCCCTGATCCGTGTGTTATCAGGAGAACTGGATGATTTGATCCAGAAGAATCTGCAAAACCTGCAATCGGACAAGTTTACCCTGAGCATCTATTTCTCACGCAATCTCGCACGCAAATACGATCGGTTGTGCCGCGCCCTGTTCAATCTTTTCCCTGTTCCTTTGTTACGTGTGAATTTTCAACTGCTGGACAAACACTGGCAGTTGCAGAGTATCAATCCCATTGCTTCCAACGAAATCCCGGAGGACCACCGCAGCTTTGTCATTGAAGCCGCTCGCGAGTATTTCTCAGGCAAGGTCTCCCCTGTCAGCCGTAAACCTGCCCGCTACCGCATTGCCATTCTGGTCAACCCGCAGGAATCCTTTCCTCCCTCCAATGACAAGGCAATTCGCCGTTTCATTCGCGCAGCGGAACAAACGGGTTTCCATGCGGAATTAATCCAAAAAGAAGATTACGGACGCCTGGCTGAATTTGACGCACTGTTTATCCGTGAAACCACTGCGGTCAACCATCATACGTTTCGTTTCGCCCGCAAAGCGGAAGCCGAAGGTCTTGTGGTACTGGATGACCCGCGCTCCATCCTGCGCTGCACCAACAAGGTGTTTCTGGCAGAAATACTGGACCGCTACAAGGTTCCCTCTCCCAAAACACGAATCCTGCACAAGGACAATCTGCGCGAGATTATTAAAGAGATCGGTTACCCCTGTATTCTCAAGCAGCCTGACAGCGCGTTCTCGCAAGGTGTCATCAAGGTTTCCGATCAGGATGATTACCTGAAAACCGCAAACAGCCTGCTGGAAAAATCGGAACTGCTCATTGCCCAGGAATTTGTCCCCACACCCTTTGACTGGCGCATCGGCATCCTTGAGGGAAAGCCGCTTTTCGCCTGCAAATACTATATGGCCCGCAAGCACTGGCAGATTTACCACCACGCTAAACAAGGATCTGATGCCACTGGGCGGGTAGAGTGCGTTCCCGTTGAACTGGTCCCGAGACATGTCATGCGCGCCGCTCAAAAAGCGGATCAATTGATGGGGGAAGGATTCTATGGCGTAGACCTGAAAGATACCGAAAACGGTTGCAAGGTCATTGAGGTCAACGATAACCCGAGCATCGACGGTGGCCTGGAGGATTCACTGGTCAGGGAAAATCTCTACCTGCGGGTGATGGAATATTTCATGCGCCGTGTTCGCGACTATCGGGACACACACTCATGAGTCATACATTCCCCTACCCGACACTCAGTCATTTCGGTGTCGAACTGGAGTACATGATTGTCTCGACTGAGACTTTGCGCGTGCTGCCCATCGCGGACCGTATTCTTCCCGTCTCCGAGGATGGCGAAACAGATATTCCCCATGGTTTACTGAGCTGGTCAAACGAACTGGTACGCCATGTCGTGGAATTCAAGAATCCCACCCCCGTAGCCGATATTATCCCTCTGCTGTCAGAGCTGGCAAACTGTGTTCGCGAGGCCAATCAAATGCTTGCCCAGTATGGCGCCTGTCTATTGCCCACAGGGACTCATCCAGACTTTCGTCCACTACAGGAAACCGTACTCTGGCCACATGGCAATCACGAGATCTATCAGCGTTTTCACAAGATGTTTGACTGTCGTGGTCACGGGTGGAGCAACTTGCAAAGCGCCCATCTGAATGTCTCCTTTGGCAATGAACAGGAATTCGTGCGCCTGCACGCAGTCATCCGATTACTGCTGCCCTTGTTTCCTGCGCTGGCTGCCAGCACTCCCATTATGGAAGGACAAACGGATCCCTGGAAATGCACACGTATCCGTACTTACCGCGACAATTGCGCCCGTATTCCCGTCATCACCGCTGACGTGGTTCCCGAAGATATTCGCTCCTTCCAAGACTATGAAGAACGGATTTACGCTCCCATTCGGCAGGCCATTGCTCCCTGGAACGAAGACCAACTACTGGATCCGATCTGGGTCAACGCGCGCGGAGCCATCGCCCGTATAGACAGGGGCTCCATTGAAATCCGCGTACTGGATTTACAAGAGTGCCCGGCACAGGACATTGCGCTGTTGGGTACAATCATTGATCTGCTGCATTCCGTATACTTCTCCGACCTTACCACTGAATCTCTGTTACAGGCTCCACAGAAGGAATTGGAAGCATTACTGGTCTCCTGCGCCAAAATCGGCACGGATGCTGTCGCGCCTCATTCCCTGTCCCCATGGCTTCCACTCAATAACCAACAACCCACACCTGTGATTCAGGTGGCACAAAGCCTCCTTGCCAGCAATGCGCATGCGCGCACGGAGTCACACGGTTTCCTTCACCTCTGCGCAACACAGGGCAATCTTGCAGAACGGATACTCAGCCACTGGCAAACCAACCCCAATTGGCAACATCTGGCAAAACAATGGACCCAATGCCTGGCCAACGATCAGACTTTCCCATCCTCTGAGTGATCTTTGCGCCCCGTAGAAGGCAATAAAGCCGCGATCAGGTTCTACCCCGCGTTCGGGTCGCGACATAAAGCCGCTGCTACACTTCGTCAGAATCATTGCCAAAAAAAACGGGGCCCTTGTAGGGACCCCGTTAAAAAGAAACCGTTGACTACGGATTAGTAGCGGAACTTGAAAGAAACAGTCCCGTTATTGGCTTCACCGCTGTCCAAATCGGAATAGGTATAACTCAGTCCGACCCCGAAACTGGAAGATACCCACCAGTTCAACTCAGCAGAGAAATCCACGCTCTGGGCCTTGTGGTAGTCAGGATAATCCGTGTAGCTGACGGAAGGAGCAATCGACAATCCATCACCGATTGTCCACTCCAAGCCTGCTCCTGCGGACCAAAGCCAACTGTTGGATTTGGTCTTGCCGAGCGCTGTGGCTACACGGCTCCAACTCCATCCGGCATCACCTGTCACAAAGAGACGCAGATCGCTGGTCAGATTATAGTAACCCACCAGACCAACGCCCACACCCTGACCCTGTTGAGTGTAGTGCTTCTTTGTATCCACCGACATGCCAGCGCCATATTGGAGGTCCAAACCATAGTCTGCATTGGATGCCAGCGCCTGATTGGCACTCAAACCACCACCAATCATGTCGTACTTGAAACCTGGAACCTTGATGTGGCTGTAGGTGCCATAGGCTTCCAAATAATTTACTCCCAGTGTTTGGGCGTTGATGGCCACCGAACCCATTACGGTTGCGAACAGACCAACGATTGCAGCTTTAAGCATCATCTTCATAGACTGATTAGATTGTTGTTAGAACGAGTTAAGACCTCTATCCCTAATGGTTACACCCCTCAGGGTCAAGCACATCCGTTGCCTCGGTAATGGTACAGTTTAGCGGTCTCCGTTTACTGGCAGGCTTCGCAAACCTCCCCATTCTTCATGGCTTCAATGGAGCAGGCGCGCTTCTCTTCTTCCGTAGGGCGAATACGCACTTCCTTCTTCACATCGAGAGTGGCCTGCTCAATGTTGGATGCTCCCAACGTACGCAGATAATAAGTGGTCTTCAGCCCTGCATGCCAGGCCTCTCGGTACATGTGAGAGAGTTCTTTCATCTCAGGAGTCCCCAGGAACAGATTTACACTCTGTGATTGATCAATCCATTTCTGACGACGCGCAGCCGCCTGAATCAGGAAGGAGGGACGAACCGAGAACGCAGTGCGGTAACGGTGCTTGATCTCGTCCGAGATACGATCCACATGCTCCAGCTCACCATCAAAGTATTTCAAGCTGTCGAGCATATCCTTATCCCATAACCCTTCTTTTTTCAGATCTTTCACCAGATAACTGTTCAAGCAAATAAAGTCACCTGCCAGATTACTCTTTACGAACAAGTTCTTATAGGCCGGCTCAATGCAGGGAGAAGTCCGCATGATATTGGAAATCGTCGCCGTCGGTGCAATCGCGATCACATTACTGTTGCGCATCCCCTGGCGGGCAATCTTCCCGCGCAGTGGTTTCCAGTCCATCTTGCCCTCTTTGCTGTAAGGCAATTCCTCACTACGGGCCTTCTCCAACATCGCCAGCGTATCCTGCGGCAACAAACCGCGATCCCACTTCGATCCCTTGTAAGTCGGGTAAGTACCCTTCTCGGCAGCCAAGTCACAGGAAGCCTCATAAGCGTAATACGCAATGGCTTCCATGAATTCATCGTTGAACTCAACCGCTTCATTCGATGCAAAGGAAATACCTTTCTGATACAACGCGTTCTGCAGGCCCATCACACCCAAACCAATGGGACGGTTGCGCGTGTTGGAAACACGGGCCGTCTCGGTTGGGTAAAAGTTCAGATCGATCACATTATCCAGTGCCCGTACGGCAATACGAATGGTCTCCCGCAACTTCTCATGGTCAATTTTACCATGCGCATCCAGGTGGCTCTCCAAAATCACCGAGCCGAGATTGCAGACGGCAGTCTCTTCCTCGCTGGTATTCAACGTAATCTCCGTGCATAGATTGGAACTGTGAATCACGCCAACGTGATCCTGTGGATTGCGGATATTGCAGGGATCCTTGAATGTAATCCACGGATGACCCGTTTCCGACAACATCTGCAGCATCTTCTTCCAGACATCAATTGCCGAAACAGACTTGCCGTAGATTTCACCAGCCTTGGCTTTGGCTTCGTATTCTTCGTAACGCTTCTCAAACTCCTCACCGTAAATCTCGTGCAGATCGGGCACTTCATTAGAACGGAAGAACGTCCATTCCTGACGGGACTCCACCCGCTTCATGAACAAATCAGGCACCCAATTGGCAGTATTCATGTCATGGGTGCGACGGCGGTCGTCACCGACATTGCGACGCAACTCCAGAAAATCGAACAGATCATTGTGCCAGGTTTCCAGATAGGCGCAACCTGAGCCGCGACGCTTGCCCCCCTGATTTACTGCAATCAACTGATCGTTGTGCAGCTTGAGGAACGGGATCACCCCCTGACTTTCGCCATTGGTTCCCTTAATGTGCCCTCCTGTGCCGCGCACCGCCGTCCAACTGCCCCCCAGTCCCCCAGCCCACTTGGACAGGTAAGCATTATCAGCAATACCGCGCTGCATAATGCCTTCGATTGAATCATCCACATAGTACAGGTAGCAGGAAGAGAGCTGCGAGTGCAGGGTTCCCGAATTGAACAGGGTCGGCGTAGACGAGCAAAAACGGCGGGTGCGATAGAGCTTGTAAAGCTCGATCACACGTTCTTCTGCATCCTCTTCATCACGCAAGAACAGTCCCATCGCAACACGCATCCAGAACAATTGCGGCGTCTCCAGGCGGCGATGAACCTGTCCGGTCTTATCGACAATCAAGTAGCGATCGTACAATGTCTGGATTCCCAGATAATCAAAGTTCAGATCCGAAGACGGATCCAAGGCAGTGGCCAGCTTGGCCAGATCGTACTTCTCCGCCAGCTTCGGATTGACCCGCTCAATCTCAATCGCGCGCTGCATGTTCTGCACGAACGCAGTCTGATGAGCCTGTTTCAGACCTGAGATTCCATCGCGCAGAATGTCCCAACCAAGCACTTCCTCATAAATGAAGGTTAACAGGATACGACCTGCAAACAAAGCAAAGTCGGCATCCAGCTCCAGCATCGCCTTGGCATTGAGCACAATGGTCTTTTTCAAATCCTCCATCGACATTTCCTCATAGACGGAACGGCGCAATTCACGCTCAATCTCCTCCGCTGTCAGGTTGAGATTCAGGTCAAGTGAGGCAAACTCAATACGCTTCTTTAGGTCTTGCCCATCCCAGAAGATGCTTTCCTGGTCACTCAAGCGCACCACCACCATGGAGTTCTGCTGGGGATCCGGCAGAGAGACATCTTCTTCAGTCTGCCCGCGCTGCAATGTGCGTCGGGCACGGTACAGAATGTACTGCTCGGCCACTTTGTAGTGGCCTGCACGCATCAGTTCTTCCTGAACAATATCCTGCACCTCTTCTATGTGGATGAAGGCCTGCTGCAGGGAACGAACCCGTTCTGTCACCGCATGCGCCACATCAACCGCGGGAGAAGAGTCGTGTTGCATCGACAAAAATGCCTTGCGAATCGCAATTTCAATCTTCGATTCGTTCCATGGCACCACCATGTTGTTGCGGCGAATCAGGCGGGTTTGCAACGGGGCGACTAGCGCCCGCAATTCCTGTGAACGCGAGAAAATCAGACTTTTTGCCACGTCGTGGGCATTGTGGTTTACCAGGATACGTTCGATCTCCAGATCGAGGTCCATACTCGACAGCGAAACTCCATTCTGACCATGAATACGACCACTGATCTGCTCAACCACCTCGCGGGTGATACGGGCGACAAACTCCTTGTTCTTGTCTGTAAAAACTTCCGTTTCATTGCGGGCATGCAACAGGGCGGCCAAAGCGTTGCCAATTGTCGTCGCCACTTCTTCCAGGGAGAATTTCTGTTCTGTGTCCGTATAGTGGATTGGCAGCTCCCGATCCTGTATGCCGTGCTCACCCAATACCACGCTCCAATTGTAGCGTGGACGGGATTCCTGAGGAGAGGAGACATAACGCTTGAGTGCCAGATCCTGTTCGAGAGAAAGATGAGTAATCATATGAGGAGGAATAATATATAATTTGAGATGCAGTAAGTTGGAGAGAAAAAGATTGGAAGACGCATCCGCTTACCCAGCGGATGCGTCTGAAAAAGAAATCTGTATTGTCAAAGAAAACATTAAAGGTCGTCGTCAGACACCTGTTCCATGGTGGAAGCCTTGCGGTATTCGGTTACACGACCCTCGAAGAAATTCTGCTCCTTGCGGATATCCATCATTTCCGCCAGCCAGGGGAAAGGATTTTGCAGCCCTGGATTCAAGCGTGGTAAGCCCACACCCTCCAGACGGCGATCCGCAATGTAGTCAATGTAGGCAGTGAATTCCTGCGCACTGAGCCCCACTGAATTGACTGGCAGGCAATCCGAAATGAAATTCTTTTCGAGCGTTACGGCCTCCACCATCAGATCCACCAGTTCCTGACGAAACTCGGCGGTCCAGATGTCGGGGTTTTCTTCCACCAGATCCATCAACAGATTGCGAAACAGCTCAATGTGGTTCGATTCATCGCGAAGCGTATAGCGGAACATCTGCCCAATCCCTGGAAACTTGTTCTGGCGATACAGTGAAAGCACCATGCCAAACAGCCCATAGAACTGAGTCCCTTCCATGCACTGGCCAAACATGAAAATGTTCTTTGCCAACAACTGCTTGTTCTCCGTCACGGTCAGGTCCAGATCGCGACGCAGGTTGCTCGAAATACGCGTCACAAACTCATTCTTCTGGCGAATGGTTTCTATGTCCTCGAACATCGCCTCACACTCATGCGGATCAATCCCCAACGAACTGATCATATAGAGCAGCGAATCCGCATGAATGTTCTCCTCATGCGCGTGACGCCCCAGAACCAGCTTCAATTCGGGGCTGGTCACCAATTCGCGTACAACATGCTGGATATTGTCGCCGACAATCCCCTCCGCTGCCGAAAAATACCCGATCGCCATGCGGATAATCCAGCGATCAATGTCCGTCACCGCCGTATCCGACTTCCACTGCTCAATATCCTTATTCATCGGGATATCTTCCGGTTCCCAATGGTTCGCCTTCATGGTGCGGTACAACTCGTACGCCCAGGTGTACTTTAACGGAAGCAGATTAAAGGCCATGCTCTCACGTCCGTTAATCACCTTTTTGGCGGCAAATGCCGCCTCAGCCTTCTCTTGATCAAGAATGAATTTTTTGGAACCAATTTGATAAACTTTTTGCATAATCGTTAATAGAATGGGTTGAAATCCTTGCACACAAGGAGGGACATAACCTCTCGTGAGGTAACAATATAAAAAGAGCAGGGAACCAGTACGAAAACAGGGACAAACAAAGGATTGGGGCTCCTTTCCCGTACTGAATTTTTATCTCCATACATCCCAATATATTGTGTTTCGAAAACTACCCAGCCCCCACATGTTGTGTCAACATGGTTTTTTTCCTATATTGGCAGATCGCTCAGAAACGCTTGTTCCTGCATGACTTACCAAAATCAGATTTTGTATTGTGGCCCTTCTTTTGTTGCAAAATCAAGATCTTGTTATACGCATGTTATTGCCAAAAGAGTTGTCATTAACCAGCATAGCCCTTTGTCTGTCTGTTATTTATGTATCAAAAGATACTCTTTATCTGCACAGGAAATTATTATCGCAGCCGATTTGCAGAGGCGCTTTTCAATTTTCATGCGGAAAGCCGAAGTCTTGCCTGGCGGGCGTTCTCACGTGGACTGCAGATTGACCTGGCTCCTCCAGGCCTCTCGCCGCATACCAGGCAGGCCATGGAGTTTCTGCAGATTCCCTCCCACTACACCTCGCCTGAGCGCCAGTCCCTTTCGCTTGGGGATCTGCACCAGAGTCATCGCACCATTGCGTTAAAACAAACGGAACATCTCCCGATGATGCAGGAACAATTTCCCGATTTCGCCAATCTAATCGAATACTGGGAAGTGCATGACATTGACTTTGCGGAACCGACTGTCACGCTGGACCTGATCGGCAAACAGATCAGCCAGTTACTCTCCTCTCTCCGTTAATTGTATCTTTTATCCTATGACAAAACTGACATCCATCCTCACATCCACTCACAAAGGAGTTCTGGTTGCCATCCTCGGCACTAGCATTCTCGGCATTGCTTCTTTGATGCACGCGGACTCTGCGGCAACGGAAGCCGCGCAGCCCAGGCAGTTCAGCCAGGAAGAAATCCAGCAAATGATAGATGCGCAGCAGAGAGCACAACAGGCGCAATGGGAGACTGCGGTCAATGCCGCCAAGGAACAACTGAAGAGCATCACTCCTGAACAGGAGGCAAAACTGCAGCAGAACATCGCCTATATGTTTGCACAGCAGATACGCCCCGATATTGAGATGCTGGGGTTGAATCAGAAAGAGAAGGATACATTCATTCAGAACATCACGAACGGCTTGAACAGCACCGAAGAATTTGAAGCGGATCCTCAGACGCAAATACAGGCATTCGCTTATTTTCAAATGCGAGCGGAAACCAGCCAGCTTCGTCAACTGGAAGAGGCGGAAAAACCATATCTGGAATTCCTGCAGGGTCTCGACAAACGCAAGGAAGTCATCACCACGCCATCTGGTCTGAAATACGAGATATTACAGGAAGGCACTGGGGATGCCGTACAATCCGACAGCATCGTTTCCCTGCACTACAAGGGGTCCCTGCCTGATGGCACTGTGTTTGACAGTTCAGAGCAGCACGGGCCAATGGTACTGAACATCGCACAAGGGAGAGCGATCCCAGGTTTCATCGAAGGCGTCAAACTGGGGAAAAAGGGCAGCAAGCTGCGTTTGTATATTCCTGCCAAACTGGGCTACGGTGTAAATACTCCTCCTGTTCTGCCTCGCGGCGCCCCCCTGATCTTCGATATCGATATCCTCGACATCCAGACCCCACAGGAATAAACACTTACTTCGGGTAGGGTCGGATTTTACCCTGATATCCGGCCCTACCCAATAAACAACGGCAAAAGGCGCAGACTATTGCGCAAGGCCGCGGCGGATGACACTGGCTACACGCTGTTGATCGGCATCCGTCATACTGGCGGAACAGGCAACGGAAAATCCCCCCTGGTGCAGGCGCTCCGCCACTCCGCTCAACACGGATTCGGCATCGCGATAGATCGGCTGCAGGTGCAACGGATACCAAAGGGTTCTCGCTTCAATTCCCTCTGCCGCCAACAGGGCGATCAATTCGCTGACACGCACCTGGCACAACGAAGGCTCCAAATAGAAACTGCTTAACCAGCGGGATTCGTAAGCATCCTGCACCGATGGCATCGGCACAATGGCTGGCAGGTCTGCCAATAATTCCACATAGCGGTCAAACAACTGGCGCTTGCGTTGCACATATTGCTTCAGCCTTCCCAACTGCGATATCCCCAACGCCGCACCCATGCTCGACATGCGGTAGTTATACCCCAATGACGAATGATAATAGTCGATGTTCGCATCCTTCGCCTGCGCAGACAGATAACGGGCGCGATTCGCCCATTCTTCATTATCCGTCACCAACATCCCTCCTCCCGCCGTTGTCACCACTTTGTTACCATTGAAGGAAAATGCAGCAACCTGTCCGAATCGCCCCACGGGACGTCCCTTATAACTCGCACCCAACGCCTCCGCCGCATCTTCAATCAAAATGATTTGATACTCCTCACACAAAGCCAGAATCCTGTCCATCTCGGCAGGTTGCCCGTATATGTGTACCAACATCAGGAAGCGGGGATACTTTTCCCCTTTGCTACGGCGCGCCTGTAGAAATTTTTCCAACAGGTCCGCATCCAGATTCCAGGTTCGCTCTTCGCTATCCACGAAAACCGGCCTGGCGCCAAGGTATAGAATCGGGTTTGCCGACGCAATAAATGTAAACGTGGAACACAACACTTCGTCTCCAGGCTGCACCCCCGCCACAATCAACGCGAGATGCAGGGCCGCGGTTCCCGACGACAAGGCAACCGCATGGCCTCCCTCCACGGTCCCCCTGAATACTTTTTCAAATTGATTGAGATACGGACCCGCAGGAGCCACCCAGCCATCCTTGAGGGAACGCGCCACCATATCCATGTCTTCCTGTGTCACTTCAGGGACGGATAGTGGGAGAAAAGTGGTTGATAGACTGGGCTGAGAACTCATCGGGAAAAATCACCCTACACGATTTATCGGTTTACCGCCAGCCAGTACCTGCAAAATATTTTCCGCAGCCAGAATCGCCATGCGATCACGAGTGTACGTAGTTGCACTGGCAATATGAGGACACAACACGACATTCGACAATTGCGTCAACCCTGCAGTCAACCGCGGCTCATGTTCATAGACATCCAATCCCGCTCCGGCAATCTGCCCCGATTGCAATGCTTGCAACAAAGCCTGCTCATCCACTATCGGACCGCGGGCGGTATTAATGAGAACAGCATTCGGCTTCATCCATGCCAATTGCCTCTCACCAATCAGATGCCTGGTTTCCTCGCGCAACGGAACGTGCAACGCCACATAATCGCTGTTGCGCAAGAGGGTTTCCAGATCCACCCGACGCGCCCCAAGTTTTTCTTCCAATTCCCTGTTTTCACGAGGATGATGGTACAGTACGGGCATCCGGAATCCTTGTGACTTCAGGGCAAAATTCGTTCCAATCCTGCCAGCCCCCACGACTCCCAATGTTTTCCCGGTAATATCCTGCCCGATAAACTGCATAGGCCCCCATCACTCCCATTTACCCGTGCGCAGATACTGATCACTCTCTACAACACGACGGGCAGTCGCAAACAACAAAGCCCATGCCATATCTGCCGTGGCATCCGTCAGTACGTCCGGCGTATTGGAAATATACACGCCGCGGCTGCGCGCTGCTTCCAGATCGATATTGTTATACCCTACTGCGTAATTAGCAAAAATCCGACACTGGGGCCCCGCCGCGTCCATCAATTCTCCATCAATGCGATCATTTAACAGACAAAGAACCGCATCCTTGCCTCGCACAGCCTGCAACAGCTCCTCGCGGGTCATGGGGCGATCATAGGGAAACACCTCAAATTTTACTCCAGCCTGACGCAGAATATCCAATCCTGCTTCGGGTATGATTCGGGTAACAAGTACTTGGTGGGACATGTGATATTGGTTAAAATTCAATCCACGGCCAGACTTCCAGGGCATTCAGAATAATTTGACTGAAAAAATTCCTGACCGGGCTTAAATTAATCAACAGGAGTAAAACAAAAGGGCCTACCATGGCCAGTTTTATGAACGTCTCATAGGACATACCCACGGCAACGCGCAGAAAATGGCTACCATCCAGGGGCGGAATCGGTATCATATTGAACAGCGCCAACATAAAATTCATGGCCATGGCCATGATGACGATTTGCGCGACATACGGATTGATTGGAAGCAGATAGTAAGATGCTGCGCCCGCCAGCAAAAAGAGAATCAGGTTCGACAAGGGGCCTGCTCCGGTAACCAGCAGATCGCCATTGGTCGGGTTCTTGAAATAAGAACTGTTCACTGGAACAGGCTTGGCCCAACCGAATATGGCAAACCCTGGATTGACCAGTATCATAAACAATGGCAACACCACGGTTCCCAGCAGATCAATGTGCGCCAACGGGTTGAGCGTCACACGCCCCATCAATTTGGCAGTCGGATCACCGAGCTTCCACGCGGTCCAGGCATGTGCCCATTCATGCACGGAAAGACTGATCAGCAGGATGCCATAAAGTATCAGGCCTAATAAAATGTTGTCCATAACTCCAATCAGTGTGCAACGGCAGATCAGTTGAAAACAATCTCAAAGTATCCAGTCAGCCCCGAATCGCCCCAAGCAAGGCCACCCGTGAATGCCCATGAGCCTCACCACCTTGTCCAGTATCATATGGTTTCTCAATCCCACAGCCCCTGTTATGCTACTGCTCGGCGAGGCGTTTTTCCAGTTCTCTTCTGCTTTGCTGTAGGGCAGAAGAGGTCACCTGTTGTAACGCCTGACGCGCCTGTTCCGCCTCTCTCATCTCAATCAAACTGCGTGCCCGATGCAACTGAACCACGGACACCTGGACATCTCCCTTGGCCTGCTTTGCCAGTAAATCCCACACGCGCAACGCCTCCTGCCACTGAGGTTTCTCCTGCGTGACCAGAGCCTCTCCCCACGCCATCAGGACATCTGGATTATCGGGAGCCAAGTCGTGTGCCCGTACAAATCCCTGATTCGCCTGTTCCTCCAACTGTGCGACGGTCCACTCCCCCAGTTCCGCCAGTTCTTTTTTGTACAAAGTAACCAACAAAGCCAATTGATAGTGGTAAACCGCCTGTTTGGGGTCCAGTTCCACCGCGTTGAGAAAGCAGGTCAGGGCCGCGCGATACTCCCCCTCCTCGGCAAGGCAATTCCCCAGTTCCTGTTGCACCACGGCCAGTTTGGGATTGCGTTTGCGCGCCTCCAAAAAAGTCTGCATCGCCTCTTTATTGTTTCCCGTGCGCCGCAAAAACTTTCCGTACAACAACAATCCCTCCAGCGAATCGGGGAAACGAATCAGGAAATTGCGGTAAGCTGACGCCACTTGCTGTCCCTCTGCCTCCACCCGTGGTGTGATTCCTTCCTCCTCCATACGTTGCAGTAAACGTATCTCTCTCCCATAAATTGCCGTCAACTCCCGTTCCGCCATCGAACCCATGTCGCCACATACAGCCCATGTACAACAGCAAAACAACAAGCCTGCTATGGCCTTCTTAATAC